>CAZPMM010000052.1:0-8791 GCA_964587405.1 uncultured Rikenellaceae bacterium | reverse complement strand
CTCCTTCTTCAGCAATTTTTTCATTTCAGTAAGGGTCTTAAATGGTTTTTCCAGTGAATCAGGCAACGCAGACTGAACAAGTTTTTTCGTATTTTCCCCCGGAACGAGTTCGGGAATTACTGGATATTCCAGCCCGGATGGTTCTGCCGGCCAGCCTCCTTCAGTAATTATCTCAATTTTTGCAATAGCGGGCATTTCGTCGTAAATAAGAATTACTTTGTCAGGTGTTGAAACATCGATCGTTTTCCCATTTACCTTTACTGATTTGACTTCCGGTCCTCCGTTAATACAAGTGATATAAAGTTCTTTTTCTCCAAAGCGGACCGGTTGTTTCTGTGTATATTTTGTAATTGTTCCCGGGATCCTTGGTCTGAGAATAAGTTTGTCCGATTTATAATCATAATCAAACAAACCACGTATTGTAGCTGCTGGTATCGCGAAATTATCTATCATTACCGCCACGCTGCCGTTCCTGTGTCTGCCTGAATCGGACCATGGATTATTGGTATTTTCGCCACGCTGCGACCATGGAGCATCCATTCTGAAGTCTTTAGCCCACTTCATGGCGCGGATGGCAGAACGTCTGATATCTTCAAATTTTCCAAGACGGTAATACATCAGAATAGCCCTGCCTTCCACAGTACCCCAGACACCACCGTTTACCCATTGTCCGAATGTCCAGAATCCTCTCAGATTCTCACCCGAAGAACTTCCATAACTAACATAGGTATCATCAAGTCCCGGTGCATTGGTAAGAAGGAAATCAAAAGGTCTTATTTCGGGGTAGCCGGATATAGCTTCATAAATATCTGATGCGGTTTTATCATCAACGACACGAAGGGCAACTGCGTCTGCATTTACTACTCCTTCCATATACCCGAATTGTTCCTGGCCGACCACACCATGTTTCAGCCCTCCCTGTTCCATGCTCTTGACAAAATACTTACCTGCTGTCATAAGTAAAGGTAAGGATTCCCGTGTTGTTTTCTGCCGGTATTCATAGTCAGCCTGTTTATCTTCATCACCAAGTAACTTGTATAATTCGATCATCCTGTCAATTGCTGCGAGATAAGTGACTGACAAACCTGCCAGATACCCTTTACCGAATGTACCATCAGCTTGTTTTACACCTCCGTAACTGGGAGCAAGAAGGTTGCAGGCCGGACCGACAAGGAAGAGGTTATTCAGTGTATCCCTTGTTCTTTCAATGAAATCGCATGAACGTTCCATATGCGGGAGGTATTTACTGATGGCGTTCATGTCACGCCCAGCAAGCAGTATCTCGGCCTGCATTACAACTCCTGCCGCAGTAGCCTCATAGAACCAGTCATGCGATTTTACATCACCATCCCCCTGCCTGTAAGCGATCTGTCCCGGTGCTGCAGCATCTCCCAGACAGCCATCGGGAGCAATAAACTGATGAAGTACCCTTGTTGTATCAGAGCCCCACATACCTTTGCGTATTCCATCACCCTGATTGTCCCAGAAGAGATCCCATGAACGCTGAAGCAACGAGAACCATGGTTCCTGCACAAAGGGAGTTGCAGCATAGGAGAAACCATAACTGTTTTGTATCCACCAGGCTCCCCATCCGGCACCTTCAGTAAAGGTGTCCCAGTCGGATCTGTATACCATGGTAAGATTCGGAACAACAGGATTCGGATTGAAGAAGGCATATGATTCGTCAATCAGACGGATGTATTCAACATCACCGGATCCGGAGCAGAATAAACCATTGTAACTTTCAGAATCTCCGGAACAAGAATAAGCGGTTAAAATGATTAATGCTACAACAAATGCTAAATAAAGTGATTTCATAACAGGTTAATAATACTTACTAATATTGCTGATTTACAATCAGATTTGAATGCAAATGCATAAGATAAGAACAGACTATAATCTTTTGGAAGATTATAGTCTGTTTTATTGTCATCACTGAATTATTAACTGAGAGTCAGTATCAGTTAGTAATTTGGATTCTGAACGAGCTGCGGATTAATATCAATTTCACTCTGGGGAAAAGGTAACACGTAATGTTTACTCGGATCAAACCTGCGTGGGGTACCTCCCGGATCAACCAGACTATTTATATATGCATTTATTGTCTTCCATCTTCTGATATCACTCCACCTAAAACCTTCAAGAGCCAGTTCAACTCTTCTTTCATGTCTTATCCGTTCTCTCATTTGCTCTTTACTGAGTCCTTCAGGCAATGGAGGCATATTTACTCCAGGCCTGGCTCTTACTTTATTAACCGCAGCGTAAACGCTCTGAATAGGTCCGCTGGCTTCATTTGCAGCTTCCGCGTACATTAACAAAACATCTGCATATCTTATCAAAATCCAGTCCTGCTCACTTATTGTGCTGTAATCAATAGGCAAGACATCCCAGTTACCATATTTAACAGGGTTATATCCGGTGCCTGATATTGCATTATATGCAAAACCTACTTCCTCCCCAGCAGAATTGATTACAGTCTCTTCAAATTTCTTTATTGTTAATGCAAGTCTTGGATCACGGTTAAGCTTCCAGTTGTCAGCATCATATAAAGGATTACTGGTTGAAAAAGGAGTTCCATCAGTAAACTCATAATCATCAACGAGTTCTTGTCTTGGATTGACTACACCATGCCAGTTCCAGCGTACATCCAGGTCAGTTTTAATATCCGGACTGAGAAATCTTGTCGAGAATATAATCTCAGGATTATTACTCTGACCTTTTGCTAAAAACAGAGTCCTGAAATCATTAAACAGGCTGAATTTACCCCCTGTGATAACATTATTTGCCATTGAGGCAGCTTCAGTCCATTGTTCCTGATAAAGCAGAACCCTGGCCTTCAATGCCTGTGCTGATCCTTTGACAGCATGTCCGTCAGTATATGGAACATCAGGAAGATTTGCAATAGCAAAATCCAGGTCACTTAAAACCTGTGCAATTACTTGTTCTTTGGTACTTTTAGCAATCTTTGCTTCATCTATTGTTACAGGAGCAGTATAAAGAGGGACACCTCCGTATGTATCTGCAAGGGTAAAATAGAAAAGCGCCCTTAAGAATTGCACCTCCCCTTTATACCTGTTCAGCTTTTCCTGACTCATAGGCGTCTTATCAACATTAACAAGAAAAAAATTGCATGAAGATATTCCGGTGTAACAATTATTGTAAATGTTACTCACAATACTTCCAGATGTTGGTTCAATCTGTCCACGGGCAATATTTATGATTGCATGAGACTGGTTACCATCCACATCGCCTGCCATTATGTCAAATTCACAATCTTTATGATTAAAAGGATATGTTAAAAGACGTGAATACACACCAGCAAGGGCCATTTCAGCTTCCTTTTCGTTCTGCCAGAAAGTCTCACTGGATATCTGATCAAGAGGGTATTTGTCCATAAAGTCGGAGCATGACACAAGATAAACAATGAAAATTCCTATAGCCGTATTTCTTATAAATTTATTCATATTGTAAAATTTTAAAGTTTTACTCTAATTCCAAAAGCATATGTAGTTACTTGTGGATATGTGCTATAACTGGCTGTTAAACTGGACTTCTCCGGGTCAGTGCCTGGATAATCTGTAATAGTGATAAGATTATCTCCGGAAAAATATATTTGTGCTTCCTTTAATCTTATCTTTTGAGTGATACTTACAGGAAGTGTATATCCGATCCGTAAGTTTTTCAAACGCAGGTAAGATGCATCATACAACCAGAAGGTTGAAGCAGTCCCGTTAACAGGGCCATAAGATTGTTCGTAGATAGCCGGATATTTGTTGGTCGGATTACTTTCTGTCCACCTGTTTTTTACAAAATCTTTGGTGGGAGGAGAACCCTGGACAAAGGGCACCAGACCCCAGGCCCTGTGCTGTCCTCCAAGATAATTTTTAACACCTTGTACACCCTGGAAGAAAGCTGTAAAATCCAAATTCCTCCAGGTTACATTTAACCCGCCGCCATAATAGAAATCAGGATAATACCCGTCAACGACTACACGGTCCTGTGCATTAATCACTCCATCATCGTTCTGATCTTTATATCTCAGGTCTCCGGGCTTCGGATTAAACGGATGGAGTGGCGCTTCTGCTATTTCAGCCTCATTTTGGAAAATCCCGATCCATTCGATCATGTAATATGAGTTATATGGCAGCCCTTCCTGAATTGTGTTATTTCCGTAAGTAGGGCTAAGGATACTTACAACTTCGTTTTTAAAGAATGACAGGTTAAAATTTAAGTTATAAGCAACCTCTCCAAATCTGTTATTATGCCCAAGTTCAAAATCCCATCCGCGATTTCTTAACTGACCACCGTTAACTGTTGGCGCTGATAATCCGACACTGGCTGGTACAGGAATACTATAAAGGATGTCATCAGTAAATTTATTATACCAGTCAACCGTCAGGGTAAGCAATCCGTTGAGAATGTTTCCATCAACTCCTATGTCAGTAACTGAAGTTGTTTCCCATTTCAGCGATTGATCTACCATCCTGGTCAACCGCACACCAGATTCCAATGCACTAAAAGGGTATGATGTTGTTCCCAAAACATTTTGATATGGATAAGTACCAACATTCTGGTTACCTAATTGACCCCATGAAGCTCTGATTTTCAGGTTGTCAAGCCATTCTATATCCTGCATAAATGATTCTTGTGACAGCCTCCATGCTGCAGATACAGAAGGGAAAAAACCCCAGCGGGTATTGGGATGAATCCTCGAAGTTCCATCATACCTGGCATTTACTTCAAACAGGTATTTCGAGCGAATATCATAATTAATACGCCCGAAGAATGATTGTATTGCCCATTCATTTGCTGTTCCTGCAGTACTCTGGTTCAGGGATGAACCGGCATTCAGCTCTCTGAGATTATCAGTAGGAAAATATATCCGGTTTCCGTTTAATGACCTGTTAAAGGCTGATTCCTGATTATAACCTGCAAGAATATTCAGACGATGATCTTCTGCAATAGTTTTCCTGTAATTTAATGTTGAGTACAAAGTAGTTGTAAAACCTGTAGCCATGGCATCCCTGACACCCAGATTCCATACTGCTCCGTTATGCGCAAATGTGCCATCTTTGAAATAATAGCAATTTATGGCATGTTCATGATTCTTACGAAAGCTGTAATCGAAATTCACGGCTCCTTTAGTGTACCAGTTTAAATCCTTGGTTATTTTAATATCGGCATATAGCTGTGGTCGTACAATATAGTTCTTTTGAGTATTTGAACCCTGAGCAACAATAGCCATAGGGTTTCTTACGGTCCATTCTGCTATGGATGAGCTGTATCTGGCAACATATCCGGTAGAACCATCGGGTAATGTCATAGTCGGGGTATAGTTGGGGCCGGGACCAAAAGCATGCATAATGAAATATGCTTCATTATTTGCACCCTGCACGTCCTGTACAATATCTTTCTGCATTCCCTGTACATTTCCTCCGATAGTAAGCCAGTCTCTTATTTTCGTATCAAGTGAAAAAAGGAAATTGTATCTTTTGAAATCATATAATGGAACAATGCCTCCTTGATCAAGATATCCGGCTGACAGGTTAAAAGATGTCTTTTCATTTCCGCCAGTGACACTCAGGTGATGGTTTTGAACAAAAGCTGTTTTAAAAACGTAATTGACCCAGTCGAAATTTGGATAATTTACTGGATCATTAGGATGACTTCTGAATGCGTCGATCTCAGCCTGTGTAAAATAAGCTTGTTTCCCTGATCTTAAATTAGCTTCATTCCACAGTTCCATATAATCAGCTGAATTTGTTAATAATTCCGGCAGCCTTGTTGCCTCATGGGCTTCAAGAGTAACATGGTATTCAACTGATATATCTCCTGATTTACCTCTTTTTGTAGTAACAAGTATAACTCCGTTTGCAGCTCTGGCGCCATATATTGCTGCAGATGCTGCATCTTTCAACACTGAAATCGATTCGATATCGTTAGGATTAAGATTGGTTAAGTTACCTTCAACACCGTCAACCAATACAAGTGGGTTACTGCCTGTACTACTGAATGTTCCAAGACCTCTGATACGTATGGTTCCTGCATCCGCACCCGGTGTTCCACTGCTCTGGGTTATCTGCAGCCCTGAGATCCTTCCCTGTAACAGGTTCTGAACGTTAGGAGTCGGACGTTTTGCTATCTCGGCACCTTGTACTGCTCCCACAGATCCGGTAAGGTTCACTTTCTGCTGGGTTCCATATCCCACAACCACAACTTCATCCAGGGCAGTCAACTCTTCAACAAGGCTCACATTAATCGTCGATTGATTACCCACTGTAATTGACTGACTTACATAACCAAGAAATGAGAATGTAAGTATCGAAGACGGGCCGGGCACATTTAATGCATAGCTTCCCCCGGCATCCGTGATTATTCCGGTCACAGTCCCCTGAATAACGACGTTCACTCCGGGTAATGCATCACCGGTCTTTGAATCTGTAACAGTACCTGTTACGCGTTGCTGCTGGTATTCCTCTGCCTTTGCAAATAAAATATTTATATTAAGCAGCAAAAATACAAGCAGAAATGTTTTAAAAAACTTAAGAATTCTATTCGAATTCTTTTCTAATAGTACTTGGTTTAAATTTATTATTTCCATATGAAGTATTTGATATGATTATCATGTTACGGAGTTTCTAACTCCATGCCAATTTAGGCTTTTACAGATTTGTCCTGAAAATTAATTACTTAAGATTCAAATTTTGATTCATCCAAAAAAATTACATAAGGTCATTACTTTCCTTGTGCTGAAACAGAGACTATTGCTTAGTTTTATGTAAGCAATAAATTTTTTCGAAGTAAAATTTTTATAATTCTATTGCAATGTTTCATAGGCATTTTTATATTAGATTAGTTAAGGGTTAATTTTATTTTATCCATATATCTGGGTTAAAAAATCCAAACATCCTGCTAATATAGAATTATATCTTAAATAACCGGAATTCATTATGCTAATTTAAATATTCTAATTTAGGAATCATTAGACTTTTCTATATTTTAACATCATACTCGCCGAGATTCAGAGGGTATTTTCCATATTCTCTGACCAGTTTTACTATATAATCGTAGGTATGGCCCGAGACATCACTGGAAACTGAATGGTCCGACTGGAAAATAAAACCTCCGCCTTTACCGGCATTAAGTTTATAAAGGACGTCCTTTTTTATTAAATTTTTATCACCTGTTTCCCATATCTGAATATTCCCGTTTCCACAGTAACCTATCTTATTGCCATACTTTTTCTTCATAACTACAGCATCAAGGCCGGCTTTTGCTTCCAACGGATTATAGGCGTCAAGTTTCATTTCGATAAAATCCCCGAAAATCAGGTTTACGTTTCCACATCCGTGGTAAATAACGGGAAGGTTATACTTATGACATTCAGCGATCATTTCCTTTACCCAGGGTTTAAAATATTCCCTCCAGTATGCCGGATCAAACAGCATATTCTGGCTGTAAGCAACATCGCCCCAGATCACAAATCCGTCAAGGAAATCCTTACCGGCAGCAATTTCAGCTTTTGTCAGTTCGAGGTAAAACTGTCCAATTTTATTTATGCAGGCACCAAACCTGTCGGGATACATGCCCATCCACCATAACATATTTTCCTGTCCGAGGAGCCTGGTGAGACATTCCGAACACTCCAGCACACTACCGTAAACGGGGAAATCCGGATAAATGCTTTTTATACTATCGACCCATGCATGTGAGTTGCGGGTAAATCCGTCGCCGACACCCGATATCTGATTATCGCCTGCAGAATAAAACCTTCGGCTGTCATATGGATCGTCAAATTCGAATGCTTCAAGCTTCTCTATTGTATCAACATCAAATGAAATGAACTCAGGCATCGGATCATTGAACTTTTTTCGGATGATGGCTCCAAAACCTGTTTTCAGAAGGATTTCATTCTCATCCTCCTTTATAGTTTTAAAAGGCATTATTTTTGGATCGAGATTCGGATTAGTGACCATCCAGTCCAGATCATAATAATAATAAGGATCAGCATTGTCAGGCAGATTAAGTTCTTTTCTCCAGCGTCTGATAAATCCACCCCAGAAAAAGTCGCTTATCGGGATCCGGTCAGGCTCTTCATGTCGCAGTGCCTTATTCATGCGTTCAAGCTTGGCTTTACATTTTAATGATCTTTCCATTTCACGGCAGTAGTTTGATTGAATAATAGTATTCCTGTCAATCGAGGTGAAATACTTCTTCCATATTAGCCCACCATTCTCCTTCGCTCCTTGTCGGAACCGGTTTCTGCATAGGCATCATGATATCCCACCACTTCTGGGTCGTAGGATCAGCCGCCATTTTGGCCATATCCGCATCAAAGTCATTCCCTGTATATTCGAAATAGGCAAACAATACCGAATCTTTGTGGAAAATTGAGTAGTTTCTGATATTACAGGCTGTAATCATTTTCAAAACATCAGGCCATACGGCTGCATGATATTTTTTGTACTCTTCAAATTTCAGAGGATCCACCCCTATGATCTGTCCGAATCGTTTCATTTCTTGAGGTTTTAATTATTTAAATATTATGATATGACAATTCTTAAAAAAGTACTTTTACTTGTTTCTACTGTCATTAAATTCCTTCACTGCATCAAACATAGTAATAATATTTTGAGGAGGAACATCAGGCAGTATGTTATGTACAGTATTGAAGACATAACCTCCTTCCTGTGAAAATATTTCAAGTCTTTCAATCACCTGATCATGTATCTGCTGAGAGGATCCGTTATTGAGCGTTCCAACATTTTCAATTCCTCCACCCCAGAATGTA
>CAZPMM010000051.1:0-8793 GCA_964587405.1 uncultured Rikenellaceae bacterium | reverse complement strand
ATAAGTGCTGATACTTCTTCATCAGGTCTGCCCCAGTTTTCAGTTGAGAAAGCGTAAAGTGTAAGGTATTTGATACCCAGACCTCCTGCTGCCTCGACAACCTGCCTTACAGATTCAACACCACGTTCATGCCCGTAAACCCTTTCCCTGCTATGTAGTGCAGCCCATCTTCCATTCCCATCCATTATTATTGCTATATGGACAGGTAGTTTGTTCATATTAATTTTTTCCCTGAACGACATTTTCTAATGTTTGTTTTTTTATTCACATCAGCATATGCCGGACAACCAGCCAGCCTGTTGTATATTTTCCATGTCAGCACAATACCGGCAAATGAATACCAGTCATTATTATGGATCCGACTCTGATCCTCCTGTGTAACCATATCTTTCAAGCCGTCAAAGTTATCATAAAAAGTTTTACGAAACCCATATTCAACTTCCAATCCCATATTTTTATATATATTAACCTTGAAGCCTATTGAAAACGGAATGACCGGCTGAAAAGATGTTATTCTTGCATTAGCTGATGTCGTGGTATTGATTGATACTATTCCGGCACCTGCCGCTAAGTATGGTGAGAAGTTCCATTTACGGCTCTGGGTTGTATAAGGAAGGAAATTAAACTCAAACTGTAGAGCCAGTTCTCCTACATTACCCGAGAAAGATGAGTCTCTGGCAATCTGAAAATTATTTGAAAAATCCTGGTCATCACCTTTGATACCACCATAAAAAATACTTGCACGGATAGCCTGACGCGGATGAAAATTATACCTATAAAGGATTCCTGCAGCAGGACGGGGCGAATACATAAGCTTTCCGGTGTTGATATCTCCATAATAAGACGATACACCTCCGAAGACCCCATAATCGGAATTACGCTGAGCGTTGGAAGGTATAAACAAACCAAGAAAAAAGAAGATCCAAGGTATACGCTTCATTAAAAAAAATCCCGTTTATTATTATCTGAAAGAGGGCAACCCACGGGGCCCTGTCTTCAATTTATATGTAAATGTAAAGTTCAAAAAATAATAAACGTCATTTGCCTTGGAAAATTGTTCTTTATGATAAGCATCAAGCCAGTCTGTAAATGCATATCTGCCTCCCAGCTCGAGACCAAAATTAATATTAGGTGTATAAACAAGGGTAGCACCAATACCACCCGGAATAACCAAATCAAAGCCACTGTCCTTCATATCATATCTTACCATTTCTTCCCGCTGTGCATCATTAGGATTTGCTGTATATGATACTCCTCCCACACCTGCAAATCCGTAGAAATCAAGCGACCTCAGAACAGACCATATAAATCTTCCCCTGCGTTTCATAAAAAGATAACTGCGTTCAGCCCTGTTCTTGATAAAATAATATTCACCGATCAAAGCTTGCTCAAAAATCTGTGTTGAGACCTCAAACGGTCTGCCTTCATTGGATCCTCTTTCGTCCGTGGCATGCAATTGAGCGTAAGTCATGCTCAATCTGATATTGGCTTCTCTGGTTAAACGGTATCTTAAACTGGCATTAACATTATACCTAGTCTGAAGATAGGTTATATCCTTTAATCCCAGAAGATTTTCTGTTCTCCTGTATCCTCCTACATCACCAAAGAAAAAAGAAGGTCCGGTGCCGGCAAGCACCTCCCATCTTCTCATTTTCCATAACTGCGCACTGGAAAACGGAATAACCAAACAAAAGATCAATAAAACCAAAATGGACCTTTTCATAATGATTACTTTTAATTGCAATTACAAATATACAAATCTAAATTTCAGAGAGTGTATAATTCTGGCATAATATTAACTTTCATCATGAATGTTATTAACCGGATCATGTTGAAAAAACTAAAAACCTGACGACCGGTTATTATCAATTCCTTTTATCGGCCCCCCACATCAACCTGTTTCTCAGCGTACTGTAAAAATCTCTCCCTTTAAGCATTACAGTTTTAAGCCGGGATTTACTCTGTCTTATACGTATCTCTTCATGTATCGGTATTTTGCTGAACCTGAAATCACATGTCACAAGACATTCATCTGACCTTCCCTCCATAATCATTCTTAATTCACTGTTTCCCGACAGAACTATCGGTCTGATAGTCAGATTATGTGGGGAAATGGGAGATATTATAATACTCTCATCTTCGGGTGACAGAATCGGACCTCCTGCACTCAGGTTATATGCTGTTGATCCTGTAGCCGTTGACACAATCAGACCATCTGCCCAGTAAGTATTCAGAAAAACATCATTGACATATACGTGGATTATTACCATGCTCAGAAATGTTTTCTGAATAGTTATTTCATTCAAGGCTGTCGCTGGTTCTGTTTCAAACAATCCGACAGGTCTGGCAATGTCAAGCAATGATCTTTCAACTATCTCATAATCATTCGAACACAGCTGGTCAACCGAATTGCCAATCTCTTCATTGGGTATATTGGCAAGAAATCCCATCCTTCCCGTATTTACACCTGCAACAGGTATGCCCGTATCCCTGACTTTAAGTACAGTTTCAAGGAATGTCCCGTCACCGCCAACACTAAGAATCATGTCTGGCATTAACGGCATTGCATCCAGACTTGTAAACGGAGTTACCCGTTCACCCGGACAATTGATTTTTATGTCCCCGGGGTTCTGGTAAACGCTTATCTCAATACCCCTTTTGCAAAATTCACTTACAAGCTTATGCACGGCATCCCGTGAACGGGTATTGTTATCCTTACTGTAAATTGCGATCCTTTTCAGCATATTTATCACATATTCAGGAATTTCATGAGAATATCGAACCTTTCTGAATAGAACCTGTCAAGAGAATCATTTGTGGTTATCCAGGTTTTAACATCATAATTATACCTTTCAAAGGTCCTTATTACAGAAAGAAGGTCCGTTTCATTGACTTTCAGGCTTACCTCCAGCCTCGTTGAATCGACAGGTGAGGTTATATACATACTTAATACCTTTATGTTATTGCTTTCTATTATCTGTGCAATCTGGGAAAGTGAATAATCCCTTTCAACCATCTCTAACACAATAATGCCACCGGGCTGATCCATTGAAGATAATGATGCTATATGCCTTACTAGTTCACTGGTTGTTATAACACCCAGATAATGATTATTATCGTCCAGAACAGGAACAACAGTCAGTTTTAGTCTTGCCGCAATTCCAATCACTTCAAAAAGATGTTGCTCCTCTCTGACATAAGGTTTTAACAATGTCAGTTCATGATTTCCTATTGGCTCTTCCGGTTGATTCATATCATATATATCACTGTCGGAAATCAGCCCTAAAAAATCCAGATTGTTTACAATAGGCAAATGTGACACCCTGAAAATTTCCATCCAGTTAAGAGCTGTCTGCCCTGTATCGGATGTTTTTAGAGAAGGAATATTATCGGATATCAGCTTTACAGCAACCATAGTGGTTAATTTTTATGTAAAGTAATAAAAAAAAAGCCAGTTATATTACATTTGTACTTTGTAACAATACGTAATTAGCAAACATTTATTTTATGACAAGGCTAAGTGTTAATATAAACAAGATAGCAACCATCCGTAATGCCAGAGGTGGCAATATACCAAATGTGGTAAATGCTGCAATCAATTGTCAGCTTTTCGGAGCTGAAGGAATTACAGTTCATCCGAGGCCGGATGAAAGACATATCAGATACAGGGATGTAATTGAATTAAGGCCTGTTGTCACAACAGAATTCAATATTGAGGGTAATCCGACAGACAGTTTCATCAACCTGGTGCTATCGGTTAAACCTGAACAGGTAACGCTGGTTCCCGACAAGCACAATGCCATCACTTCAAATGCCGGCTGGGATACTCTCATAAACCGTGTCTTCCTTACTGATGTTGTGAGAACTTTCAAAAAGGAAGGTATAAGAACATCCCTGTTTGTTGATACAAACCCTGTAAACATAGAAAATGCAGCCGTTACAGGAACTGACAGAATAGAGCTTTATACTGAGCCATATGCTTCAGGATTTGTAACAAATGCAGCTGAAGCTGTCAGACCATTCATAAAAGCGGCTGAACTGGCTAAAGAACTTGGCCTCGGCGTCAACGCTGGCCACGATCTGAATCTCGATAATCTGAACTATCTTTATAAAAGCATCCCATGGATTCTTGAGGTCTCAATAGGACATGCCCTGATCTCAGATGCACTCTATATGGGACTCGAGAAAACAATCCACTTATATAAAAAACAACTTGCAGACAGAAATTCCTGATGAAACTCTTTTGCAGGAAATTCGGAAAAGGACCTCCGCTGATTATTCTTCACGGCCTTTGCGGTTCATCTGATAACTGGGTATCTGTAGCCAAAGCTGTAAGTACAAAATATACGGTATTTTTGCCGGATCTCAGAAACCATGGCCGTTCTCCACATAGCGACATCCACAACTATGAAGCTCTCAGCAATGATATTTATGAACTGTTGGAAGAGCTGACAACCGGCAAGTTTTTTCTTGCAGGACACAGCATGGGAGGTAAAGCAGCACTCTTTTTTGCAACAAAATGGCCTGAAAAACTCCTTGGTCTTATAATAGCAGATATTTCTCCTTTCCAGGCACGTATTTCAGGATCTGCCAAAGATTCCCGACACCGTGAAATGCTCAATATCATTGCAGAAACCGATCTGTCGGCAATATCATCGCGTGATCAGGCTGTATCAATTCTCTCTGACAAGATAAAACAAGAGAGAATACTTGGATTAATTTTAAAAAATCTTCAAAGGATGCCAGACGGAAAATTTACCTGGAAAATAAATGCTTCTTCATTACTGTTAAACCTCGACAATATAATGGGAGGATTAGCCCGTCCGGAAAATAATCAAATGACTGTGACCGGTTTTCCTGTTGTATTCCTGAAAGGTGAAAAATCGGATTATTTACAGGATGATGACTGGATTGATACGCTAAGAATATTTCCTGCCGCAAAGCTAAAGGTGATAAAGGATGCCGGTCACTGGCTTCATGTCGATAACCCTGATGCCGTCATATCTGAATTTTTGGCTCTTTCAGATCACAGAACATAAATCCGGTAAATATCAGACCCCTGATTTTGGATTTCTTTTTCCTATTTTTCTCTTCTTAAGATACTTTTCGATAATTGAAACGAGAACATTAATACCTATTTCATTTTCCCCTCCACCAGGAATAATTATATCAGCATATCGTTTTGAAGGTTCAATAAACTGAAGATGTGATGGTTTAACCGTATCATAATATCTCTGAAGCACTACAAGCAACGATCTTCCTCGTTCAACGATATCCCGCTGTATGACCCGTCCCAGCCTGTCATCGGCATCAGCGTCAACAAAAACCTTTATATTCATCATGTTGCGTAATTCCTGATCGGCAAGGATCAGAATACCTTCCACAAGTACGACTTTTGCTGGCCTAATCGTAATGGTTTCCTTCGACCTGAGACATGTCAGATATGAATAAACCGGCATTTCAATTGCTTTCCCCTTTTTTAACGCCCGGAGATGTTTAATAAGAAGCTGAAATTCAAGGGAATCAGGATGATCGAAATTGATTTTCTGCCTATCTTCCAAAGGAATATGGCTATTATCCCTGTAATAAGCATCCTGAGGGATCACCACAACTTCACCATTCGGAAATTCCTTCATTAATTTACTGACAACGGTAGTTTTTCCTGAACCGGTGCCACCTGCTATTCCAACAATCAGCATTTATTCGTAAATTAGCATCGCTTAAACCAGCGAAGTTAATAAAAACCCTATACATAATGGCCGAACTATATCCTCTTAAATTTGAACCCTTTCTTAAGGAAACAATCTGGGGAGGAACTTCATTGGTAAATCGTTACAATAAGAAAGGTGATCCTGGTAAGAAATATGGAGAAAGCTGGGAGATTTCTGCAGTCCGTGATAATCTGTCAGTTGTCAGCAACGGTTTTCTTGCCGGTAACAACATTGAAGAACTTATAGAGGTTTATATGGGTGATATAACGGGAGATGCCGTATTTGATAAATTCGGGAACGAATTTCCACTGCTCATAAAACTGATTGAAGCAAACCAGGATCTTTCAATACAAGTACATCCGGATAATAAACTGGCCTTAAAAAGGCATAATGCATACGGAAAAACGGAAATGTGGTATATTCTGGAGAGCAGTATGGATTCAAAAATATATTCCGGATTCAGAGAACCGGTAAACAGGGGAACATATATTGAAGCGACTGAAGAAAGAAGGCTTGTGGAATTACTTAATTGTGACAATTCAAAACCCGGAGATGTATTTTTTACCCCAGCCGGGAGGATACATGCAATCGGTGCAGGTAATATGCTGGTTGAAATACAGCAGACATCGGATATTACATACAGGATATTTGACTGGAACAGGAAAGGAGCCGATGGAAAACCCAGGGAACTTCACACTGATCTGGCTGTCGATGCAATAGATTTTAAAGCTGCAGGGAGCAACAAGACATCTATAATTCCAATTTCAAATAAAACGGAGAACCTGGTAAAGTGCGGATTCTTTATAACAAACATTATTCGTTTCGACAAATTCATAAGGAAAGATTATAACTTAATTGATTCATTTGTAATATATATATGCACTGATGGTGAATTCCTTATCAGATGGGATGGAAATTCAGAACCGGTCACAAAAGGGGAAACAGTCCTTCTTCCTGCAATGATAAAGGAAGTCTTTCTGGAACCATCTCCCAAAGCCACACTGCTTGAAATATTCATACCGGAAATACATGATCAACATAATACCAACTTAACATGAAAGCTCTAACATTATTATCTTCTGTCTTTGTAATTATCCTGGCTTTGTCAGGATGCAAAGGCAGAAATCCGGCAGAAAAAAGAATTGCCGGAGCCGATACTACATCCGTGCCGGATACCGGATATACGGGAATCAAACAATATATGAGTGGTGATCGTATTGTAAAAGAAGTAACATTTAAAAACGGGATCAGGGAAGGGCTTATGAAAACATTCTATCCGGGAGGTCAGATTTACCAGACTTTCTGGTATGAAAAAGGTCTAAAACAGGATTCCGGAAGATATTATTATGTTGAAGGACAGCTTTTCAGGACAACTCCTTACAAAAACGACACCATTGACGGCATTCAAAAACAGTATTACAGAACAGGAAAACTGAAAGCCATGATTGGTTACAGCAAAGGAATGCGGACTTCTTACCTTCAGGAATTTACACAGACCGGAAAGCTTATCAGGGAGTATCCGGAGATAGTGGTAACAGTAAATGACGAATACAAGACAAGAGGATTATACAGAGTTACTCTTGAATTATCGGATAAGAAAACAAAGGTCAAATTTAACATAGGGGAATTAATGAATGAACGTTTCGATACTACATTTATAAAACCTGTCAATACAGTGAATGGTAAGGCAGTAATAACACTGAAGAAAACCGGGAAAGCAGGTAAGAATAATATGGGTATTATCGGAGAAATAACAACTCCCTTTGGGAACAGGCACATTGTTTATAAAAGATTGGATCTCCCCTATAATGATCTTAACTAGCTGCTGATATGATAATCCGTTCAGCCCGGTTTATAACCAGCAGCATATTACCTGAACAGTGTCCTTCTGGTGACCTTCCGGAACTTGCATTTATCGGACGTTCAAATGTAGGTAAATCATCTCTTATCAACATGCTGACCGGTTTCGGGAAACTGGCAAAAACTTCCGGCGAACCGGGAAAAACAAGAACAATAAACCATTTTCTGATCAATGAAAAATGGTTTCTCGTTGACCTTCCGGGCTACGGATATGCAAAGGTCTCGGCACGTCAGAGAGAACAATGGAACAAAGTTTCTCGCAATTATATTCTTAAACGTAAAACCCTTGTCTGCCTGTTTGTACTTATAGATCCCAGACATAAACCTCAGAAACCGGATTCCGAATTTATGGAATTCCTTGGAAATAACCAGATCCCTTTTGCCAGGATCTTTACAAAAAGTGATAAGATGAGCAGAATACAACTCGACAGTTCCATAAAGGAACACGATGATCTGATGCTTGAAAAATGGGAGGAAATTCCTCTCACTTTTATTTCATCAACAGTTACAAAGGCCGGCAGGATAGAGATTCTGAACTTTATAGAAGAATCTTTGAACATTTTTTTAAAACAGTATAGTTTTTAGCAAGAATAATTAATTTTACATGCTATTATCTAACTAAAAAACCAGCAAAGCAATGTATGGGCACGCACCAATGAAGCTATTCTCCTGCAGATCATCAAGTTATCTTGCAGAAAAAATAGCCGGGGAACTCGGGCTGAAATTAGGGAAAAGTTCTGTTACTGAATTCAGTGACGGCGAATTCCAGCCTTGTTTCGATGAATCTGTCAGAGGCGATATGGTATTTATTGTCCAGTCAACAAATCCTCCTGCCGACAATCTTTTTGAGCTTCTTCTTATGATTGATGCAGCAAAAAGAGCTTCTGCATATAAGGTTATTGCAGTTATTCCCTATTACGGTTTTGCCCGACAGGACAGAAAGGATCGTCCCCGTGTATCAATAGGTTCCAAACTATCGGCAGACTTGCTTAGCGCTGCCGGTGTTGACAGGATCATAACAATGGATCTTCATGCCGACCAGATACAGGGATTCTTTGATGTACCGGTCGATCATCTCTTCGGCTCGGCTATCTTTGCACCATATATTCAGAATCTCAAACTAGACAACCTGGCTATATCAGCACCTGATATGGGGGGGTCAAAAAGAGCAAATGCATATTCCCGGCATCTTCAGTCGGAAATGGTACTTTGTTACAAACTG
>CAZPMM010000050.1:0-8858 GCA_964587405.1 uncultured Rikenellaceae bacterium | reverse complement strand
ACTATATTTACCGGATACTGAAAAACGGACCTGATCAGTGGGTGGATGATACAGAAACATCAGAAACCGAAACACTGGATGATATAATTTTCAGGACCTTCAGGGAAGCTGTCGGCAAACTTTCGGAATCATACGGCAATGATGTGACGAAATGGAAATGGGGAGACATACATAAAATATCACTCAATCATCCGATCGGGTCGGTTAAGATTATGGATCGTCTTTTCAATTTAAATTCAGATCTTTATGGAGTTGGGGGAAGCAACCATACTGTATGTCCTTATAAATACTGTGATGACTTCAGGGTAACGGACGGAGCTTCTGAAAGGCATATATATAATACAGCAGACTGGGATGAATCCTACACGGTAATTCCGACAGGTGCATCAGGAGTTCCTGCGAGCGAATTTTATCTCTCACAAACAAAAACTTATGTTGAGGGGCGTTTTTACAGGGATCTTTTCAGTGAAAGTGCGGTCAAAGCAGCGGCAAAATATGTTCTGATACTTAAACCGTCATAACTTCCTTTTCTTTCTGGGCAACTACCTTATCGACCTTGCCATTGAACTCGGAAGTAATCTCCTGGACTGTATCAGCAGCAATTTTTTCAATATCTTCCGGGAGGCCTCCTTTGAGGAGTGCTTTAAGCTCATCATTTGCCCATTTGCGTGCAATCCTGATGCTTATTTTAGCTGTCTCTCCCTCATTCTTTACCTGTTTTACGAGCTGATGTCTTCTTTCTTCTGTCAGCGGAGGGATATTGATTCTGATCACTTCGCCATTGTTAATAGGTGTCAGTCCTATATTTGCAGCCATAATGGCTTTTTCAATAGTACTGAGCATTGTTTTTTCCCATGGTTGGATAAGGATAGTTTTGGGATCAGGGGTATTGATATTGGAAACCTGGTTCAATGGTGAATTGACTCCATAGTAAGCGACAGTTATGCCATCAAGTAACACAGGTGTGGCTCTTCCCGCCCGGAGCCTTGCCAATTCGTGTTCAAGATGATCAACAGCTTTCTGCATCCTGTCCCTGGTTTCTTCTGTTATCAGTTCAACATCTTCATTCATAATATTAATATTGGCTTTATTAATTATTTATGCTGCAGGGTAAATACGATCTTTTATTAACTGCATGACAAATTTAATAAAATAGATAAAATAGCAATCTGTTATCAGATATAAATAAGAGTGCCAGTGTTTGTGCCTGTTACAATTTTCAGCAGATTTCCGGGAGTATTCATATTGAAAACAATTACCGGCATTTTATTTTCACGGCACATGGTAAAGGCTGTTGAATCCATTACTCTGAGTCGCCGGGAGATCACTTCATCGAATGAAACGGTATCAAATTTTTCTGCAGAAGCCGTTTTTTCCGGATCATCAGTATATACACCGTCGACACGTGTACCTTTAAGAAGGATATTTACCTGAAGTTCAACTGCCCTGAGAGCTGCTGCCGTATCGGTGGTAAAGAATGGATTGCCGGTTCCTCCGGCAATGATGCAAACGGTACCCTTACTTAATTCTACCGTAACGGTATCTCTTTTATAAAGATTGCCCACGGGTTCCATTCTTATAGAAGTATAGACCTGTGCCCGGCCTCCGTTTTTTTGAATTGCGCTTTCAAGGGCAAGGCTGTTTATTACTGTAGCTAACATTCCCATCTGGTCGCCTTTTACCCTGTCAAATCCTGATTCTGTACCGCTCAAACCTCTGAATATATTACCACCACCGGTAACAATAGCAACTTCACATTTCTTTTCTGCAATTTCAATAATTTGTTTTGAATATACGTCGAGAACGGTTTCATCTATTCCGTACCCGGCAGATCCGGCGAGTGATTCACCGCTTAGTTTTAACAATATTCTTTTGTATTTCATAAAAAATGGGATAAAACAGTAATGGAATAAAGCGAAAATAATAAAAAAATGGTGCTGTTAAGCACCATTTAGTATTGAATCATGAACAAACAACTAAATATTCAGAGTATATCTTTTGAAACCACTTACTTTAAGAGTACTGTCAGCCGATTTAAGATATTGGGCTACAGTCATCTTACTTTCCTTTATAAAATCCTGGTTAAGAAGGGTATTTTCCTTGAAGAATTTTCCAAGTTTACCTTCAGCAATTTTTGCCAGCATGTTTTCCGGTTTGCCATCTTTTCTTGCCTGTTCCTTCCCGATTTCAAGTTCCTGGTCGATGACTGACTGTGGTACATCTTCTTTGTCGACCGAAACCGGATTCATAGCTGCTACCTGCATTGCTATATCTTTATAAACCTGTTTGTCGAGTCCTGCTTTTGTAAATCCTACAAGAGTAGCAAGTTTATTCCCGGGATGCACATATGCCTGAACAAAAGAAGCTTCAATCTTATCAAAAAAGGACAGTTCAAGTTTTTCGCCGATAATGCCTATGTATTCAATAACTTTCTGTCCGACACTTACTCCGTCCATTTGTAATGCCTTCAGTTCTTCAAGATTTGCAGGCTTGCTCTGAAGAGCAAGATCGAGAATCTTATTGGCAAAACCGACGAATTCAGTATTTTTGGCAACGAAATCCGATTCACTGTTCAGAACGATTATAATACCAGTTTTACCGTCGGGTGTTACTTTAGCAAGAACAACACCTTCTGTAGCTTCACGGTCAGCTCTTTTATTTGCTACCGCCTGTCCCTTTTTCCTGATTATCTCAATTGCTTTATCAAAATCGCCGTCAGCTTCCTCGAGAGCTTTTTTGCAATCCATCATTCCGGCAAGGGTAATTCGTCTCAGTTTAGCAACATCTGCAGCACTTATTGTAGCCATTGATAATTATTTTTATTTTAATTACTTTTTAACTGATTTCATCATCTTCTTCAATATCTTCGGAGTCATCTGCTTCCTCAAACTCATCAGAGTCTTCTGCTGATGTGTCATCATTAACTTCTTCCTCCTCAACCTCTTCATCTTCTTCTCCAGCACCTGTTAATGAAGCAGTGATATCTTTTTCTTCAATATCTTTTCTTAAGATTTTTTTATCTCTTGTACCGGGTTCCTTGTCTTTTTCAATTTTCCTTTCATTAAGACCTTCTTCAATTGCCTGGCAAAGTATGTCGACGATCAGTGAGATTGATTTTGATGCATCGTCGTTAGCCGGTATGGGGAAATCAATTTCATTTGGATCGGAATTTGTATCAACCATTGCAAAAACTGGTATTCCCAGTCGTTTTGCTTCTCTTACCGCAATATGTTCCTTGCAAACATCAACGACAAAAAGAGCAGAAGGGAGGCGTGTAAGGTCGACAATACTTCCGAGATTCTTTTCAAGCTTTGCTCTTTGCCTGGTAACCTGAAGTTTTTCACGTTTTGAAAGGTTCGAAAATGTTCCGTCGGCAGCCATTTTATCTATTGATCCCATCTTTTTAACAGCTTTCCGGATAGTCGGAAAATTTGTAAGCATGCCTCCCGGCCATCTTTCGGTAACATATGGCATATTCACTTTTTTCACTTTATCTGCAACGATCTCTTTAGCCTGTTTTTTTGTAGCAACAAAGAGGATTTTTTTGCCCGACTTTGCAATATGTTTCAT
The DNA here is from genome assembly GCA_964587405.1 of uncultured Rikenellaceae bacterium. Taxonomy (GTDB): domain Bacteria; phylum Bacteroidota; class Bacteroidia; order Bacteroidales; family VadinHA17; genus LD21. Next base: position 5,288 of record CAZPMM010000050.1, on the reverse strand, counting down.
TGCTGAAGCTGCTTCATCAAGCTTGGCTATCGTTTTTTCAAGGTCGATGATATGAATTCCGTTACGCTCCATAAAAATGTAAGGAGCCATGGCAGGATTCCACTTTTTTTTCAGATGTCCGAAATGTACTCCGGCATCAAGTAATTCTTTGAAATTTGTTCTTGGCATGTATTAATATTTAAGTTTACATTCTGTCAGCTCAATTGCAAAGTAGCCCCGTTTTAGGAAGTCTTTGCAATTTAGATACTAAACTTGCATTTCATTTGATTAAGGTAACAGACTCCTAACGTTTACTGAACTGGAATCTCTTCCGGGCTTTTGGTCTGCCCGGTTTTTTCCTTTCAACTTCCCGCGGGTCGCGGGTAACAAAACCATTTGCTTTAAGGGTTTTTTTGTTCTCCTCATCAATCCTGATCAAAGCTCTTGCTATACCAAGACGCAATGCTTCAGCCTGACCTCTTACTCCTCCTCCTTCAAGATTTACTGTAATATCATATCTGTCGGCTGCATTTAAAAGAATCAGCGGCTGGGTAACTACATACTGAAGTGTATCCTGTCCGAAATAATCCTTGTAATCTTTGCCATTAATTGTTATGTTACCTTTACCATCGCTAATATATACTCTGGCAACGGCCGCTTTTCTTCTTCCAATAGCATTGATCGATTCCATAAGCGTGAATTAATTTTATAGTTCAATTTTTTTTGGTTTCTGAGCTTCATGCGGATGAGACGATCCTGTGTACACATACATGTTTTTAAATATTGCTCTGCCCAAACGATTTTTGGGAAGCATTCCCCTTACTGCATTCTCAATAAGCCCAATCGGATTCTTCTTCAGAAGTTCTTCAGCAGTCGTAAATCTCTGACCTCCTGGATAACCAGTATGTCTTACGTATTCTTTTGCAGACCATTTATTGCCGGTCAATGTTACTTTTTCCGCGTTGACAATAACAACATTGTCACCACAATCAACATGTGGAGTGAAATTAGTCTTATGCTTTCCTCTCAGCATAGCTGCTGTAACAGTTGCCAGACGACCCAGTACTGTTCCTTCTGCATCTATGATTACCCATTCCTTGTTTACAGTTGCCCTGTTTGCCGATACTGTTTTATAGCTTAAGGTATCCACTTCTTTTGCTTTTATTGTTAGCCTAATCTTAAAAAACCCGGTGTTTTTCGGGATTGCAAAAATACAACATATTTGTTAAAAAAAAAGAATTTGTAAGAATTTATTAGGGTATGCAAAACTAAGCTTATTTTTACAATCCTATTAACCGGAAAATGTAACAAAATATGGAAAATGACCGTTCATTTTTAAAAAGGGCACTGGAAATAGCAATAAAGGCAATAGATGAGGGTGGAGGCCCTTTTGGTGCAGTTATTGTCAGAGGAAATAAAATAATTGCTGAAAGTTCCAACAATGTTGTTCTGAAGAAAGACCCGACTGCTCATGCCGAAATAAATGTAATACGCAAAGCTTCAGCTATTCTTGGTACTCATGATTTGTCAGACTGTATATTATACTCATCATGTGAACCCTGTCCGATGTGTCTGGGGGCTGTTTATTGGTCCGGGATAGGGAAAGTCGTATATGCCTCTGACCGGAAGGACGCTGAAGCAGTCGGTTTCAGTGATAAACTGATATACGATGAAATAATGCTTCAACCATCTGCCAGAAAAATCAGGTTTCTCCATATTCCCGTATGCGAAGGTGGAGACCCTTTAAGAAAATGGAATGAATTTGAAGGTAAAATTCCATACTGAAATGAATAGTATCGGAAAATTATCGGCTGGTTTTTTTATCCGGGATGTTCTGGATGTTGCACCCGATCTGATAGGTAAGATTATTGTGGTGAGGAAGGAAGATGGTATATTTCAAAGTCACATGATCACAGAAACAGAAGCATACAGGGGTTTTGAAGATAAAGCATGTCATGCCAGCCGTGGTGAGACTCCCCGGAACAGGGTAATGTTTGAAAACGGAGGTAAGATATATGTCTATTTGATTTATGGTATGTACTGGATGCTTAATTTCGTTGCCGGAGTGGAAGGAATCCCTCAGGCAGTTCTTATCAGAGGAATTGAAGGATATGACGGTCCGGGGAAGCTTACCCGGGTACTCGGTATTGACAAATCTTTTTATGGTGAAGACCTGAGCACTTCAGATAGAATCTGGATTGAAGACCGGGGCTTTCAACCGTCTTTCAGTACGGGCCCCAGGATTGGAATCGAATATGCCGGTGATTACTGGAAAAACAAACCATGGCGATATTTTATCTGATAATTTTTTACGTTCTTTATTAAATCGTTAAATCAAAATACTTCTTTATGAATTCAGTAATGGATACTTTCCGACGCTGGAACAGAATTACGGGATATTTAATGTTTATTGTTGCGGCAACAGTATACCTTATGACTGTTGAACCGACTGTCAGCTTCTGGGATTGCGGCGAATTCATATTGTCTGCATTCCGGCTTCAGGTCGGGCATCCACCGGGTGCACCTCTTTTCATAATGATGGGGCGTATTGCAACATTTTTTGCCGGAGGGGATACTTCAAAAGCCGCCCTTATGGTCAACAGCCTTTCTGCTCTCTGCAGCGCTGTTGCAATTATGTACCTTTTCTGGACCATAACACATCTTGTCAGAAGAGTAATCAGCAGGAAGGGTTTTTATGAATCAAAACATATATTACCGATCATCGGAAGTGGGATTACCGGAGCCCTCGCATATACATTCTCTGATACTTTCTGGTTCTCAGCCGTCGAAGGAGAACTCTATGCCCTTTCATCTCTTTGTACTGCCCTCGTTTTCTGGGCAATGCTTAAGTGGGAAGAAGAAGCCGACGATCCTGCTTCAGGAAGATGGATAATCCTGATTGCATATATAATGGGTCTTGGCCTGGGAATTCACCGGCTTAATCTGCTTGTGATACCTGTTCTGGTCTTTGTGTTCTATTTTAAAAAATATCAGGTAACCGGGAAAGGGATACTCATTACTTCCATAATTTCTGTAACGATATTGGGCAGTATGGTCTTTATTCTCATTCCTGGCGTACCAAAGGTAGCAGGCTGGTTCGAATTATTTTTTGTAAACCTGCTAAGCCTCCCTTATAATACCGGCCTTCTTGTTTTTGTGGCTGTTGTTATTGCATTACTGGTTGCCGGAATCAGATATACCGTCCGGAATAATAAGATTGTCCTTAATTATATTATCACGGCACTTACCGTCATTATGATAGGTCATTCATCCTATGCCATGATAATGATCCGTTCATCAGCAAGACCTCCGATGAACCAAAATAATCCTTCAGATATCTTTTCGCTGGCGTATTATATAAATATGCAGCAATATGGCAGTTCTCCCAAATTTTTCGGACCATATTTTAATGCTCCTGCCATTGATGTAAAAAGGGTTATTGCAGGTTATAACAAGGTAAATGGGAAATACGAACCTTATTACAGGCCTGAATATAAATATGATAGCAGGTTTGAGACTGTTTTTCCGAGAATGTACAGCCCGGATCCGGATCATAAAAAGGCTTATGATTTCTGGGCAGCCATAAGGGGAAAAAGATATACTATCACATCGGGATCCAGCAAGGAGACACTTGTCTGTCCGACATTTAGTGAAAATCTCAGGTTCTTTTTCAGCTATCAGACAGGATTTATGTATCTGAGATATTTTATGTGGAATTTCGCTGGCAGGCAGAATGATATTCAGGGAAACGGGAATAAGATACACGGGAACTGGATATCGGGTATAAAATTCCTTGATAATGCACGTCTGGGTGATCAGGATTTTCTTCCTGAGGATCTTAAGACTAACCCGGGGAAGAACAGGTATTTTATGTTGCCACTGTTCATCGGACTGGCAGGGATCGCATGGCAGTACAAAAAAGATAAAAAAGGTCTTTTTCTTGTATTTTCGTTTTTTGTGATGACAGGTATTGCAATAATCCTGTATCTTAACCAATCACCCAATCAGCCAAGAGAGAGGGATTACGCCTATGCGGGTTCTTTTTACGCATTCGCTATATGGATAGGTATCGGTTTTATGTTTATATATGACCTTTTTAACCGCTTTTTGAGACACAGGGAATCGGCGATAATTACACTGGCACTCCTGTTGACCTGTGGTCCGTTCCTGATGGCAAGAGAAAACTGGAATGATCATGACCGGTCAGGCCGTTATACTGCAAGGGATATAGGGGCCAATTATCTTGAGTCATGTGCTCCGAACAGTATTCTGTTTACCTATGGCGATAATGATTCATTCCCTCTGTGGTATGTACAGGATGTTGAAGACATAAGAACTGACGTCAGGGTGGCAAATCTCAGTTACCTGCAAGCCGGATGGTATATTGAAATGATGAAACAAAAAGCTTTCAAGTCTGATCCTCTGCCCCTTACACTAGGAAATGATAAATACCGTGAAGGTCAGAGGACACAACTTCCCGTGCTCTCCAGAATCGATAAGCCTGTTAATATTACCGAGATAGTAAATTTCGCCGGACTTGATGACAGGAAATACCATATTGATCTGTCAGGACGAGGCGATTTCGTAAATTATATCCCTGCAAGTAAACTTCTGATAGAAGTCGACACAGCTCTTGTACTTGCAAACGGTACTGTTAAAGAATATTTCAGGGACAAACTGCTTTCTCCAGTTATCTGGGAATTCACCGGATCGGATGCCTTTAAGAATGATCTCGCCATAATGGATCTTATTGCAACCGGCAAATGGAGCCGCCCGATATATTTCTCGACTACTGTCCCTTCTTCACAATATAACGGTCTGGAAAAATTCTTTGTACAGGAGGGTATGGCATACAGGATAGTACCTATAAATACGGGAAAGAATGAAGAAGGAGATTTCGGGATAGTGGATCCTGTAGTCATGTATAATAATATGATGAACAAATTCAAATGGGGCAATGCAGCAGATCCATCAGTTTATCTGGATGAAAATAATAAAAGAATGTTCAGTAATTTCCGCCGGATTTTCGGAAATCTGGGCAAGGTACTGATTGAAAAAGGGGATACCCTGAAAGCTTTGGAAGTTGCCGGGAAAGGAATGGAGATTGTTCCGGCAGAAAAGCTTCCACATGACTTTTTCAGTATCGGGCTTGCTGAAATACTTATAAGAGCAGGGAAAAAAGAAGAGGGAAACCAACTGGCAGGCGATATTATAAATTATGCAAAAGAATATCTTGAATATTCAGCAGGACTTAATCCGAATGAAAGATATGGACTTGACTATCCTACAGGCATCAACATGCAGGCATT
>CAZPMM010000049.1:0-8863 GCA_964587405.1 uncultured Rikenellaceae bacterium | reverse complement strand
CTGAAACAGGAGAAGCATATCCGTTACCTTGTGCAATCAATCCTGATAATCCTGATAATCCTGCAAGCAGAGTTCTCTCTTTCAAAGGTTTTTCCATGTCTGACTTTTTACCAGCCTGTTTAAAGTCATCAGGTGTGATATCTGTTAATATAAGGTCATCAGGTTTTATTTCAGTGCTAAAATCATTAAAAATACCTGAAGGGACAGGTACTGTAACGTAATTGGGAGATATGAGCAGTCTCTTTTCCGTTTCAGTATTTATAATGGATTCATTATTCAGGATTTTCTGTTCCACAACACTATCTTCACCATGATAAATCTGCTGTTTTTCTGCTATCCTTGTCTTTTCCCCCTTATGAGTGGTTTTTTCAACTGATTCAGGGACAAGAGGAAGAACCTCTTTAGCGGTGTCGTAAGGTGTAACAGATACTTCATCTGTCTTTACCGCAGACTCGGCAACGAAAATACTATCTTTTGTAATTTGTCTTTTGGATACCTTTAAAGCAATGAAAACACCAAGGCCTATCAAAACAACTATAGATGCTGCCCTTGCCCAAAATGGAATAAGCGCTGTATGCCTTTTCCTGTTCTGTTTCCGGCCGGCAAAGGAATACCATCCTTCATCTGCAAGATGATCAGCATTATAGCTGTTGAAAGCTTTTTTTACATTTTCCCTGAATATGTCATCAAACTGCTTCATCACTCTTATTACCAGGGTTGAAATTCTTTCTATATAGTTCCCGAAGTATTTTCTTTGCACGGGAAAGGTTTGATCTTGATGTAGACGTGCTTATATCAAGCATCTGCCCTATTTCCTCATGAGAATATCCCTCTATTTCATACAGGTTGAATGTTACTCTGTAATTATCGGGTAACAGGTTAAAGAGAGAGAGTATTTCATTTGCCGACAATTCTGTGTTTATTTCAGGTTCCTGTTCCTGTACAGTTTCCAGATCGCTTATTGGCAGATGTGATAAATACTTTGCATTCCTGCGATAATTATCAATAGCTGAATTGACCAGAATCCTGCCATACCATGACTTGAAGGATTTCGAACTGTCAAATCCCCTTAAATTGTTCAGCATTTTAATATAACTGTCATTAACGATCTCCATAGCCTCAGACTGGTCTTTGGTATATCTTATGCATATCGACATGGCGAACGAGAAGTAGCGTCTATAGAGAAGCTCCTGTGCCCGGGACTCTCCTTCCGAACAACGCCTGATAAGCTCCAGGTCTGATAATGTCCGTTCATCTTCCTCTCTGATTCTCATTCTTACCATCCAGATTAAGCTTCTTCAAAATAACTTAATTTGAATGGTTTTACGAATAAATTAATCATATTAATGCTTTACCTGAATATAAAACCGAACTGCAGCTCAATCCGGTTAAAACGGGTATCAAGCTCTTTTCTGGTTATTTCAGTCCAGTCATTCACTCGTTTGAAGGTTATCTTCTGATAGCGATAACCAATACCTATGCTTACAGCATTCCTTCGCCATGAGGCGAGTTCAACACCTGTTCCTGCATTGAACATGAATCCTCCCCTCGATTCGGGATAATTGCTGTAGTAATAATATTGTCCGTCATTCTGGTCGCCAAAGGTGAATGACCATCCACTTTTTATCCACACAAAAGGTGACAGGCGGGATCTGAACGGATCATATCTCAGATCTAAATAAGCAGGCAGAAGGCTGATGTCAAGTTTTTCAAGCCCGGTTCCGAAACCGACACTCATTCCGTTATGGAAACGATAACCGTTTGACAGCTGAAAGCTCATGCTCCGGGTGTTTCCTTCCTTGTTGCGCCCGGCCAGTACCGAAGCGGAGATCCTTATCGAATAGCCATGCCTGTCAATGAGCGGTTTTTCTATATCCTGTGCAGGAGTGGTTAATAATATCTCAGATCTTTTGAGTGTTATAACCTGAGGAGACTTTATCTGCAGTTTCAGAAAATCTGACGAATCAACCAGAATGATACCCGTCAATCTGGAACCACTGCTTAATACAATTGTCTGTTTTTCCCTCTTCTGCGCAGCGAGAGAGATAGTTACTGAAAACAGTATAATAGTCGTTGATATTCCTGATACCTTCATATTTTACTTTGCTTTACCGACTATAGGTATATGGCTTATCTGAACTATGTTCGCGGGATTGGAATAATTATACTGATAAATTCCATCTTCTCCTACAAGCATGAGAACACCATTCAGCGGTATGACATCATAAGTAAAGAAATCGGGATAATGCGCCAGCTTTTTATTAATAATGTCAAGGGGATCTGACTTGTCGTAAATTTTCAGTCCGGCTTTACCGTCGCAGATGAAGAGCAGATTTCCGTCTATTCCGAGTCCATGCGGATTAAACAATGGGTATGACTTCACCAGAAATGGATTTGTTATTGATGATATATCAATAACATTAAGCAAATTTTTTCCATTTGTACACCTGTTTCCCGTCCGTAGGGTAACATATGCATAGTTATCGTCGGCAACCACCGGATCACATGCGCTGATATGATCATAATGTGATATCATCCTGGGCTTTGTTGGATTTTCAACATCAAAAATCAACATGCCGGTAGTGGTTCCGACAAACATCTTTCCACCAAGCAGGAAGAGGGTTTCCATATTGCGGGAAATATTTATGCTGTCGACTATATTCATTTTGTCGGGTTTTTCAACATCAACTGTCTTCATCATCCATGGATGTGCAATAAGATGGAGATACTTGTCATTCAACATGAATCGGGCCATTGAACCGGCGATACCTGCCCCAGCTGACCAATTTGCTCCGCCATCAGCTATTGTCAGAAATCTGGCTTTTTCATTGTATATCGCACTACCCCAGTTGTAGCTGCCGGGTTCATGTTCCTCGGTTACTGTCTTTTTTTCCCAGTCAATAATAACCCCTTTTGATTTATCGACCATAGCATAGGGAAGCCATCTTTCCCCTTCCGGAACAACTTCAGGAAAGACATTCTCAATCCTGCTGATTTCAATCGGGTTCTCAACATCAGTTATATTAATTGCTACAAGGTCAATGAAGCTGTCGGCGAAAAGGATATTTCCTCTGATGGCCATGTCTACATTACCAATGATCTTGTAAAAACCAAGCTTAACAGGATTAGCCGGGTCTGAGTTATCAATGATATGAATCCCTTCACTCACCTCATTGACAAACAAATAATTATCCTTAAAGTAGATCTTCCCCGGAGTCGATATCTTAATTGGTTCGCTTTTAGTAAAGCTGCTGCGGAATTTATCGAATTCCATGTAAACCGGAACATTTGCCTCGTAGGTAATCCGTTCCACGGTCTTGTCCATACAACCTGACAGAGATGCTGCCAGTATCAGAAGGCACATTGATGATTTAATAAGTTGCTTCATTTTCAGTAATCAGTTTTACGTTTGTTTATTGTCTGATGTTTTTTTCTTGTAATTATTCTCTTTAGTCTTTCTCTCCACTTTGTCTGCTCTTGGTTCTGAGCTTTGTTTCCTGCACCCATCACCCTGCACCTGTACCTCAATTCTGAGGATTAACAACCTTTCCGATGAACAAAAGTGTATTGGTTGTCCTTTCGCGTATAGCGAAGATGAATGACTTGTCAACAACGAACTCATTCGGTTGAGGCTGTATACTAGTTGACAGGTTTATTCCTATTGTTGTTACAGCAGCAGCTTCTGTTCCTTCCTCGTCAACCTCAACAAAAGTGTTCTGTTTCACGAAATCGACGTAAAGTGACTGATTTGAGATTCCGGAAAGATTTGCCTTGAAGGGATTAAATGCATCCACCATGCCCATACTCTTCAACTGGTCATTCAGATACTTCTCATATTCGAATTTAAATTTCGGCATGAAAACGATTGTCTTACCGAATTCAGCTTTACCATCGAGTTCAGCAGTAAGCTGGCTCCATGACTGGTGTGTGAAAGAAGTATAAAAGGAGCTGAGAGTTCCCTGTGGGACTATCACAACCATTGTAAAATTGGTCCGCCCGTATGGCATCTCAATGGCTTTGTAGTCATTACTGTATACAACCTTTGAACCAACTTCTCCATTCATTGTACTCACATTTACAGTACCGCCACCATCAGGATAAAAAGCACGCTCATCTGTAAGAGACTTATCGAACTGATAACTCCAGTCACCGTTGAAATAAAGGGCGTTCATAATAAACATTACCGCATCATCTTCAATCTCGTCCAACACTTTTGGTATTTTCTTATTGGTATTGTCACTTGCCCATTTATTGATTGTTGTAAGAGCTGCCGGAGTGCTGAAGTCCAGATCGTCAACCGTGGCTTTGTAGTCATTGTGCATTGTTTCAAGAAATGGTGCTTTGACACCGAATCCATTACGGTAAAAGATTGCATTTGCGAGTGCAAGTTTCACTTTCGGATCAGCGTTAAGCAACTGTTCAACAAGGCTTTTATACACTTCATTGATATCACTGATTGTCATTCCGGATGGATAGTTAAGCATTCCCTGCAATTGGGTATAGGTATCACCACCACAACCATTCAACAGCATTGTAAGTGCAGTGCTGGCACTGAGTGGAGAAAGCATAAGGTTATTGTTTTCTGCTTCAGCAACCTTCATAAAAAGCTCAATACCGAACTCATTACTGCTTGCAATAGCCTGCGGAGCTACTGCAGTCAGCTTTATTGTTTTTGGTGTCATATCCTGTACTGGATTGTCATTTTTTGAACATGAGCCGGAAAGAATAACAACAGTCAGGACGGCTAAAAATAACATTGCATTGTTTTTCATACGATTATCTGTTTAAAATTTTATTATCGGTTTATTACACAAAACTAATACGCAGAGGATCTCTGAAACGCTGCAAATTGTTTTCTTCTTTTAATGAAATTAAGAACTAGTGCCATTTATAAGGTATCAGCCTGACAATTACTGAGGGCCACCCTTCCAGTGTGGACTTGTGATATTGTCCTTTACCCCGGGCAAAACCGGGGTTTCCATAAATATTTTGATATTTAAGAGGGTCTATAAGTAAATAATAAACTTTACCTGTATTATTACTTTCACTGAATATCTTTTAATGGTACTTCCCTGTATGTAATTCCCTGGTAGGGTGAGATATAACCCGCCTCATAAAGGCAGCCAATATTCCCTGTTCCCAGCATTACAATATCCGAATAAGCAGAGGGACCGGGGAATAAAACCATTGATTTCCATGTTTTGCCTTCGTCCCTGCTTGATCTGAGAGTCATATTTCTTCGTACATTCTCATCTGCCGGATTCAGGAACAGAAGTAAATTAAAATCAGGTTCAATACTGAGGATACTACCCTGACAGATAGGTTCAATCAGGACAGGATCAGAATATATATCGCTCCATGTTATCCCACCATCATTGCTTAGTGATACTTTCCTTGATTTCTGGGTACGGTCGTAATTCCTCATGTTAAGTATCAATCTGCCATCATTTAGCTCTGCCACAGAACATTCGTTTACCTGGTCCTGAGGAGTTGTACCTCCGAGCTTCCACGTCTTTCCATGATCGTCGGAATAAATTATATGAGAGAAATACTTATTTGTACCCGATTCAATATGATCACATGAAATAACGAGGCGGTCCTTATATTTACCATTCCCTATCTGAATACCGTGACATGGTCCTGTGGCATACCATGTCCAGTTACTTTGCTTGGTAGTTCCTGTTATTTCTCTGGCTCCTGACCAGGTTTTTCCATCATCAGAGGACATAAGGACAAAAACTCTTCTTGTTTCCTTGCTTGTTCCTTTAATGATATCCGGTTCATGATCTTCTCCAAGGTTCCATGTCGACAAAAGATATATATTGCCGGTCAGCCTGTCGACTACCGGAGCAGGATTGCCACAGACATTATCTCCATCATCCCAGATAACACTCAGCTCACTCCATGTCCTGCCGTTATCTTCAGATCTTTTAACCACCAGGTCGATATCGCCTGTATCGGAGGAGCTGTTTTTTCTGCCTTCGGCAAAAGCAAGCAATGTTCCCTTTGTGGTTCTGATCAGTGCCGGAATTCTGAATGTATTATATCCATTGGTCCCGCTTTCGAACACGTAATTGATCCGGTCCAGAACTGTCATGCTGCCGTTTGCCGTGAATTCTGAAATCCTGATACTGTTCCTGTGAGGTTTTACTGCCAGGATGCCTGAAATGGTCAGATCTGGCCTCGTCGAAAAGATAGTTACTTTATCTATCATCAATTCAAGATCGCCATCTTTATATGATATGTCCAGGTCAAATGGTTTACCGGCAGATATGATACCTTCCTTCTCCTCAATAATTTTTCGTCCGCTAAACAATGGGCCTTCGACAAAAGGTGCTGAATGGCCGTTCTGCGATGTCCCATCCAGGCCAAAATGATTACCGGCAAGAATAAACGATGCTGCAGATGAATTTACTGAGTCAATTATCATGCGGAGATGAATTCTGAAATTTCCTGAATCCAGCGATTTTCCGGCTATCAGGTAATTATTGAGCCCTGAACCCATCAGGTATTTTCCATCCTTTATCCAGCTTCCTTCCGGAGCCTGGATCAATACCGATTCACCATCTTTTACAAATACATGTTCGGTAATATCATCTGCCAGGTTCCTGCAACTGCAGGCAAAAATACCAATGATTATGATCTTTAATAGAAAAGAACTTTTTGATTCCATTACCAGGTTTATTTAATTATTAATAAATATTATGTTACTTAATTCTTCCTGAAGTATATCATCAAGTCTGAATCTAACACTTAAGTAATCCTTATAGCTTAATTCCGCGAAAATCTTTCTCAATCATTCAGGATTTATTATTCTTTTTTTTTGTGTCATTATTGTCTGAAAAATAACCCTGCGAAAATTACAGAAATTCTGCGGGGTTATTTATCTAATCCTGATTTTAACCTAAATTATCAAGTACCTTTTTAGTATCCAGGAGTTTGTACGAGTAAATTGTTTTTTGCCAATACATTTGCATGGATGTGCCAGTATAATGGTGTTGTTTTTCCTACAAGATTCAGAAGGTATGTATAAAGATCAACAACGCCCATTGCGTGAGCTCTTCTGAGATCGTACCATCTTTTCATTTCGGAAAAAAGTTCTCTTCCTCATTCATCCGGAATTTCTTTCTGCAAGGCAGATATGGCAAATGATTTCTATAAAATTGAAAAATAAGGTTGCCGCAGTGAACGCCAGGAGTACTTCTTGAGTACAAAGATGTGATGAACCTACATGATTGAATTCAATAAAATTATGAATATTTGAGATTAAACAGGCTAACAGGCAATTGAGAAATTCATTTAAAAAGCTTTCAGAACCTCTTCCGGTTTCTTACGGCATCCATATATTTGGGAGCAAGGTAAAGGTTCGACATGATCCTGCCGGTCATATAAGCAAGAGAAGCAGCAATTGCCCCGATAAGGTTAAGAATAACTGTACAGATTAACAAAACAATAATTATCCCCGCAAGTTCCATTGCTGTGGCAACTGAGATAGGACCAGTGATACCGTTTGCAATGAGCGTAGATCTCTGGAAGTTAAAAAGTACCGTGAGTGCCGGCAGAAATATCATTATTTTAAGCCGTTATCACAATAACAGACAGTCTTACCAGGGTTCCATAAGTGACACGTCTTGTGAGGTTATTTCTGATAAGTATACCCTGGTGTAGAACCTCCTGTAGCCAATTGATGCCGCCCAGGTAAGAAAAATGATCAGCGCTGTATAAACAAGTTTTGCAACATTTTCAGGGACATCCATAAGGCCGGTTACAATAAACTTAAACACCGGCGGAATAAGAATGATAAGTTGGATAATGGTAACACCTGCATTAAGAATAACTGTAAATCTCTTAAGTTTTCTGTAGGAATTATGCCCCCTTACCAGAGCTGTCGAAGCGCTCATCAGCATTATTATCGGCGCTTCAACTATCATGGCAAATGAACCGGCTATTCCAAATGCTGCAAGGCTATATTTGGCATCATTCAGCCGGGCAATAAAAGCAATAAGGACAGGCTGTTCAAAGGCCATCATGAGCCAGGTAAGCGCCAATGGCCACCAGAAAAGAAATATCTTCCGGTATGTAAGCCCTTCGGTAATTTCCACTTTTTATGAAAGTCGCAAAGATAGTTATTGATGCAAACAGAACATAAATAATTTTGCCAGCCGATAATTTTTAACTTTTTTGGAAAATTAAAAACTATATTTAGTTTTATGGGATATTAGGATTTGTCCCATATAATATGGATTCTCTTAAAACCAGAATTAAATCAATAACGCTATGAAACCCACATCCCGCCTAAGGCGGGACAAACATGTATGTATGTAATTTTCAACCATATGGATTCCCCCGCTTAGGCGGGACAGGCTATCATACCATTAAAAATAAAATTATATTATGATGAAAATAATGAAATCCCTCTTATTTTGTTTTTTGGGTAACTTATTGACTTTAAATTCTTTTGCCGCCTATAATCTGCCGGAAGGGATTAAAGTCAGAAAAATCTGGAGCAATGAAAAACACAATGCTTTTACATCGCTAATAGATTTTAAAGGTACATTATACTGTGCTTTCAGAGAAGGTGAAGACCATGTTTTTGGAAAAGACGGAGTGACAAGGATTCTGGCATCTAAAGATGGAATAAACTGGGAATCTGTTGCGACTTTGAAAAAAGAAGGTTATGACCTGAGAGATCCGAAGCTTTCAGTGACTCCCGACGGGAGAATTATGGTAATTATAGGTGGATCTGTGTATAATGGCAAAGTATTAATGAGCAGACTGACTCATGTATCATTTTCCAACCGGTCAGGTAAAAAATTCTCCGATCCTCAGCGAATTAAAATATCGGATGAAGCCAGAACAAATC
>CAZPMM010000048.1:0-8914 GCA_964587405.1 uncultured Rikenellaceae bacterium | reverse complement strand
TCGCTTCAGGGGCAAACCATTGATAAGAACCTTTTCGAAGTGCTCGTCATCGACAACAACTCGACCGACGATACTGCTGAGGTTGCACGATTGTTTCGAGAAGTTTTTCCCCACTTCCACCTCATAAAAGAGCCAAAACAAGGCCTTAGCCACGCACGCAACCGAGGGTGGCAAGAGGCCAAAGGCGAATATGTGGCATACATAGATGACGACGCCAAGGCTCATCACAACTGGGTTTCTGAGATGCTTCGCTTCACAAGGGACCATCCCGAGATTGAAGTGTTCGGCGGGCCATACTACAGCTATAGCATGGAACCACTTCCTGAATGGTTTCCTGAGGAGTACGGGACATATTATCTGGGTGACATAGAGCGACTCGTAGAAATCCCCGGAGAATGCCTCAATGGCACAAATATGGCGTATAAAAAAAACTTGCTTGCGCACTACAACGGGTTTAACCACGATTTGGGAATGCGGGGCACTCAGTTGGGCTATGGAGAAGAGACGGAGCTGCTTAAACAGATGCATGAGGATGGAATCGCAATTTTCTACTGTCCGAATATGAAGGTCGACCATTTGGTCGCACAGTATAAGATCTCTTTGCTTTGGTTGCTGAGATCGGCATACTATAGCGGTTTCAGTTGGGGTAAAATGCAAAAGACATCCGGATTAGTCAAGGGATTTCTCCGGATACCTTATAGGGCTATTCGTGGAACTGCCCTTTTTTTTACACTTGGAAAGACCCCTTTTAGAAGAAGAGTCTATTATTCGTACCGGGATTTCTTTGGTTCTTGCGGGTTGTTACGTGCTATGATTGACTGGGATCCGAATAAAACCAGAAAACCGAAAAAAGCGTAGCTTTGATTCTTTCAATCTACTCCTGATACTTGATCTCGAAATCTTGTTGACAGACGATAATTCTCTTGCGCATCGTCTTCTGGCTATGCTGATTCACTCAAACATCTCAGTGCGATATCATGGAAGCTACGACGGGTAAGAATTCATTGTACCACTTCGATGAAAGCATCTGGACTAACATGACCTCATTTCTTTGGTTGAGAGCTTAATTACTTTGTTTTTTTTTAGAATATGATTGAGGCGACTGCTTGTATTCATTGGCAAACAATTCATATCTTCAAAAAGGAGCGAGAATGAAAGTCTTACATCTCGTTGGCGGGAGTCTTTCTGGTGGTGCTGCACGTGGAGCATACTGTATTCATACCGGCCTCAAGGAGCTGGGGATTCGGTCTATGATTCTTACGAACAGTAGAACAACTCTCGGAGATTCAAGTGTTGTGACTATTAATACCGGTTTAAAAACACGTCTCTTAGCTATCTTGAGAGGACGTTTTGAATCATTGCCTCTGAATCTATACCGTCGAAGACGCTCGGAGATTTACAGCACGGGGTTTTGCGGTTATGACTTTACACAGACTCCAGAATACAAAGAAGCAGATATTATTCATCTTCACTGGATTAACGCTGGTTTTGTCAATATTAAGCATCTTTCGAAGGTTGAAAAACCAATTGTATGGACAATGCATGATATGTGGCCAATGACTGGGGGTTGCCACATTGCAATGGATTGTGATCGCTACACTTCTCTTTGTGGAAAATGCCCTCATCTGAATTCCAAAACACGGTGGGATTTATCCCGTTTTGTAATAAACAGAAAAAAGAAGTATTTACCTCGAAAACTGGTACCTGTAGGAATAAGCTCATGGTTGAGCGATAAAGCAAAAACCAGCTTTCTATTACACTCATTTGATTTAACAACGATACACAATACAGTTGATACGAAAACCTTTTTTCCTGTAGAAAAAAGTATGGCAAGAGAAATACTAAGAGTTCCTAAGGATAGAAAAATTATATGCGTTGCAGCACAAAATTTGATGGATGTCTGGAAGGGCTTTGGTAAGTTCCTTCAAGCCATCGAATTGCTAGATAAAAACGAGTATTTTCTTTGTATTATGGGGAACTGCGAACAGAGTTTAATTTCCCAAACGGGATTCGATTATAAGTACTTTGGTTTCCTTCAAGATAACATTTCTATACAACTAGTCTATTCCGCTGCCAATGTTTTTGTTGCACCATCCATCATCGAGAGTTTTGGTAGAATGCTTATTGAAGCTTTGGCGTGTGCCACACCAGTTGTGTGCTTTGACGCAACAGGACCAAAGGATATTATCGACCACAAGGTAGACGGATATAAAGCAGAACCTTTTTCTTTTAATGATCTAGCCACCGGTATTCGATGGGTATGCGAACACCCACACCCCTCGGACCTCCATGAGGCAGCCCTTTCCAAAGTAAAAAAACAGTTTGATTTACCAATTATTGCTAGGCAATACATAAACTTATACGAAAAACTGTTACGCGATGAGTAACCCAAATAAACCTAAATACATTTTCCCAACCATGACGGCACGTTTGTCTGGCAAATTGCAGGCAGATTTCAGGTAGAAGGATTTAAGCGTTGGAAAGGGTGTTTTCTTGCAGCAATCTGGTTCTTTAGCACTTTACGGGATAGAACTATATTCACAATAATACGTAATATCTTTCCGCCTTTTTCTGCGGACTTGACTAAAAGCTGTTTCACGGATCTGGAGAGATTCAAGTAACCCTACGAAGAGTCAGGCGATAGTGAAGTAAAAAAAATTGCGGTGTTATGATCGGATGTAAGGGGGGACGGTAAGCATTTAAAGCCAAGAAACACGATGCGTGATGCCTATTTCAGTTGGCAGGTTATTACTGGAAAAAAGTATCCCGCAACCGTATGGTTAAAGCATATCAAGTGATTGAGAAAATGTCCTCAAAACTTGGGAATGGATTTCAAGAAGTGCTGAACAGCCAAGATCGGGCTAATAATCCTTCTACTGATCAAAGTGGGTTTTCTGAATTTCAATGGGTTAGGCGATCAAGAGTGCTGTGTTTGGCCAGACTTTGGCTTCTGGGAATGTTCCCTTCCGGGATATGGGTTGGATCGCGATCAGGATGGAAGAAATGAAAAGGGGATCTTTGTGGGGCGTTCTGGAGGAGATCAGTCTGGGGGATGAAGTGAATCTTGTGGGTAGGGTAAATGGTTGGATTCTTCTGTGAAGTGGAGCGAAAGTGAAGAAACAGTTCTAGGTAAATGGATAGAATTCGATGTGCCTTTTGTCATGAGGTTCCTTTGGGAGTTTGATATGCCTACAAAACCACTGTTTTTCACCTAACAGGTCTGGTAGTTAATGAGCATCATATGTGGAGATAGGAATATTCTAACAAGATGATGTGCTAGACAGGATCAAGAAAGCGGTGATTATGGCAACCGGGGTATTTGGTTGAAACTTATGGAACCAAATGATACGGTCCAGCTTTATGAGCTCATGGTCTTATAGTTATTCCCGAAAAAGATTCGTGTAAATATTCCTTATTCTTGTTGAACTGGGTGATTTAAATGAATGAAGAACGAACTTCTTTTTACAGAAGAGTTGTTGATGAGTTTATCTTAGATAAAAAATCTTCTGTGCTAATTTGCGGAGGAGGTAGTCTTGATCATTCTGTCTTTTATGAATTGGGGTTTTGCAGTGTCACCATATCAAACCTGGATTCAAGAATGCATGCAGATGAGTATAAACCCTTTTTATGGAGATTTGAGAATGCGGAGTCACTATCATTTCCTGATGAGCACTTTGATTATGTAGTAATTCATGCTGCAATTCATCATGCATCTTTACCCCATAAAGTGCTTACAGAGATGTACCGTGTGGCAAAACAAGGTGTTTTAGCTTTTGAAGCGCGTGATTCGATAGTAATGCGCTGCATGGAACTACTTGGTTTTTCGCAGACTTACGAGCATGCCGCAGTTTTTTTCAACAATTGCGCCGCGGGTGGTGTAAACAACTCTGAAATATCTAATTATGTGTACAGATGGACAGAAAGAGAGGTAGAAAAAACAATAAAAGCATACTCTCCGTGTTTCAAACATAAATTTACCTATAGATATGCAACCGCTTTTCCAAGTACTCCTACAAAGGAACATAAAAGCTCTTTAAAACTACTATTGTTAAAATTTATACGCCCAATATTCAAAATATTTGTTCTTATGTTCCCGAGACAGCAAAATTTATTTGCATTTTATATTCCCAAGCCGACTAGAGATGCCCTTTTTCCTTGGTTATATTTCGATGAAAAAGAAAGAAGTTTTCGGTTTAACAGGAGCTGGGGAGTTAAGAAATACAAGACCTCAGTAAGCTAAGCCAAACACATAGTGATTGGACTGATCCAGAATGTATTCTTGAGAGTGCAAACAGTTTTGGGAAATTTATGTAAAAAAAAGAGGCACCTTCTTTGGAAAAAAAGGATTGGAAAAGAATAGGGGTGGAAAGTATATGTCCAAAAAGATCGCCGTCATCGGCACAGGATATGTAGGATTGGTCACAGGCACTGGGCTTGCGGATTTTGGCAACCAGGTGGTCTGTGTCGATGTGCAGCAAGAGAAGATCGATATGCTCAATCAAGGCCAGATCCCCATCTATGAACCGGGATTGAAAGAACTGATCGACAAGAATGTCCGTGAGAAACGGCTCTCTTTTTCCACCGATATCGACACAGCCCTTACAGAGAGCGAAGTGGTCTTCATCGGTGTGGGCACTCCTTCCAAAGAGAACGGAGAAGCGGACCTGTCCTATGTGGAATCGGCCATCGATTCGATCGTGCGCAATATGAACGGATACAAGGTCATCGTCACCAAGAGCACCGTACCGGTGGGCACAAACCGGTGGATCCACGATACGATCGCCCAGCGTTCGGAATCGTCCAACTTCGAGGTGGTCTCCAATCCCGAGTTCTTGCGAGAAGGAAGCGCGGTGCATGATGTCTTTCATCCCGATCGTGTGGTGATCGGATATGAATCGGAGCGAGCCAAAGAGATCGTGCAGGATATCTACAAAGCCTTGTATATTATCGAAACCCCCTTTCTCTTCTGCAACTTCGAAACCGCCGAACTGATCAAATATGCCAGCAACGCCTTTTTGGCCACAAAGATCACCTTCATCAACCAGGTGGCCAACCTGTGTGAAGCCGTCGGCGCAGATGTTCACAAAGTGGCCAAAGGAATGGGGATGGATGGACGGATCAGCCCCAAGTTCCTCCACCCTGGACCCGGTTATGGAGGAAGCTGTTTCCCCAAAGATACCCGCGCCTTTGTGGATATCGGAAAACGTGTGGATGTGGATATGTCCCTGGTGGGAGAAGTGATCGCTTCCAATGAGAAACAGAAAGCGCGCATGGTCGATAAGCTGATACGCTTGTATGGAGAAAGTCTTCAAGGCAAACAGATCGGTGTTCTGGGTCTGGCCTTCAAAGCAGAGACCGATGATATCCGAGAATCCCCGGCTTTGGTGATCATCGAAAGGCTCCTGGAAGAAGGCGCCCGCGTGATCGCCCATGACCCCCAGGCCATGGAGACCGCCAAAGCCCATTTCAAAGATCGGATCACCTATACCGACAACCCCTACCAAGCCATGCACGAAAGCGACGCGATGATGATCCTGACCGAATGGAACCAGTATCGGAGCCTGGATCTGGCGATGGCCAAAAAGCTGATGCGCGGCAACTGCATCCTGGATACCCGCAATCTCATCGATCTGGCAAAGGCCAAAGAGATGGGGTTTGTCTGCGAAGGTGTGGGAAGACGATGAAACAGGTTCTGGTCACCGGAGGAGCCGGGTTTATCGGTTCTCACCTGTGCGAAAGGTTGCTCAGGCAAGGGTATGGGGTGATCAACCTGGACAACTTCAACCCCTACTACGATCCCAAACGCAAGTGGAAGCATATCCAGAAGGCCTTGGATCATCCCAGCTACCACTTATTTGTAGGCGATATCCGAGATAATCGGGTATTGGCACAGATCACCAAAGAGCAGGGAAAGATCGATATCATCTACCACCTGGCCGCCATGGCCGGAGTACGACAGTCCTTGAAAGACCCGATGGAATATGTGAGCGTAGATATCGGAGGCACCGTATCGATGCTGGAGTATGCCAAAGCCCATGAGGTGGAACGCTTTGTCTTTGCCAGCTCTTCATCGGTATATGGCAAGAATGCAAAGCTTCCCTATAGTGAGGATGATCCTTTGGAAGGACAGGTCTCCCCCTATGCTACCGCCAAACGCGCAGGCGAACTGTACTGTCAGACCTACAGCGAGATCTACGCCATTCCCACCGTAGCACTGCGCTTTTTCACCGTTTATGGCCCCAGGCAAAGACCGGAAATGGCGATTCATTCCTTCACCAGACAGATCATCGAAGGAAAACCCATCACTGTCTTTGGAGATGGAACCACTGCGAGGGACTATACCTACATCGACGATGTGGTGGATGGGATCGAGAAAGCAATGGGTTATGACCATTTGGGGTATGAAGTCTTCAACCTAGGGAATAATCATACGATCCAGCTGCATGAACTGATCGCCCTTTTGGAGCGAGCGATCGGAAAGAAAGCGATGATCGACCGCCAGCCCTTGCAATTGGGGGATGTGGAGATGACGTGCGCGGATATACGGAAACCCAGCCGGTTTTTGGGGTATGCTCCTTCTGTGGATATTGAGAGGGGGGTTGCGAGGTTTGTGGAATGGTTTCGGGAGGAGATGGGTGGTTTGCGCATGGAATAGAAGCGATTTCACCCTTGTGAGTTGAAAGAGAATAAAAACGTAGAGCCGGCTTCCAGCCGGCTTTTGGTTTTGATAAAGGGAGCTTTTTTATCCAGAAGATATGGTATACTTGAGGTGAATCAAGAGGATCCACACCATCGAAGAAAGAGGTGATGGGATGTTTGTCTGGCCGGAGAAGATCACCTATGCCCTTCCTGAGACCATTGGGAATACGGATTTGTTCGTAGGGAGGAAGAAGGAGTTTGATTTCTTCCTGGGAAGATGGTACGACCGTCTGATAAAAAATGGAGCGCAGAGCCAGGCGGTAGTCGCACGACGGAAGAAAGGCAAGACCGCTTTTTTGCAGAGGTTTTTCAATATTCTTTGGAGTTGTCCTAATGGCGGAGTGATTCCGTTTTATTATTCGATCCCTGAAAAAGCAACTACATTGGCAGGGTTTTCAAAAGAGTTCTTTGCTATGTGCGCGAGTTGTTATCTGTCATTTATGTCAAGAAAGCCTGAGTTCTTGCTAAGGACGCTCAAAACAGAAGAACTCCCTGAATACCTCAAAGAAGAGCGCGACTTACGATTGAATTACCAAGCGATTCTTGCTTCAGAAAAATCAGGTGATTGGGATTCAATGTGGAGTGTGGCCAGCCGTACCCCTTTTGAGATCGCTGCAACCAAAGGGATCAAGGTCGTTCAGATTCTGGACGAGTTTCAGAACATCAACGAATATGTGTATAACTCCAAAGATAAAAAGATCACTTCCATGAGCGGAACCTATCTGGACCTTGCAGAAAAGAAGGAAGCGCCTATGGTCATATCGGGAAGCGAAGTCCATGGATTGATGGCGATCATTCGAAGTCTTACGGGGCGATTTCGGGAAAGAGTCATGGAAAACCTTCCGGAGGAAGAAGCCAAAGAAGCCATCCGAAGGTATACGCAGTTTGCCAACTGGAAGACAGATGATACCACGTTGGATAAAATCTGGCAGCTCACACAAGGAGATCCCTTGTACATTCGCGCGCTGGCCTTCAACGAATCAATTCCCAGCGAGGGTTTGATTCAAGAAGAGCACATTGTCGAAGCCTACAGCCAGGAGATCACCCGGGGAGACATCTTCAAGACCTGGGGAGAATACATTGCAAAGGTCTTCTATGAAGTGAACCAGAAAAATGCGAAGCGGATCATGCTCTATCTTTTCAGCGCTGGAGGAGAGCGATCGCGTAGTCAGATCCGTAAGGATCTGAAGCTGGAGATGACCGAAGTCGATCTGGATAACAAATTGCGCCAGATGCTCAAAGCCGATCTGATATCATTAGGAAGCTCAGAATCGAAATATGTGATTGCTCAGGACAAGACCTATGAGCTTGTCTTTCGAAGGATGTACCAGGATGAGATTGACCACTATGCACTGGATGTCCGAAAAGGCATCCACCAGGCGATGGGGAAAGCAAGCAACACCATGGGCAAGTATCGGGAGTTTCTGATCAAAGAAGCCGTGAAGAAGCCTTTCAATCTCAAGGATCTGGCAGAAAACGGCATCGATCTGCTGATTCGTCCCAAGGAGATCCTGGAACGCCAGCGGGTGAAGATTGGTGTTGGGGAAAGAGAGATCGATCTGATCGTGAAAGGCAACCAGGAACTGTGGATCGATATCAAAGACACGAAGAGCAAATTCGGGAAGAGTCAGACAGATCGATGGTTGGAGATCAAAGCTTTGGCTCCTCAGCAGAAAAAGCCCATCCTGTTTGCGGTGTATTCCCAAAACGGCTATACCCAAAGCGCTTTGGAGCGGTTGAAGCAGCAGGGTGTTATTGTGTTGCGCAGCTCGCATTAGGGGAGTTCGCTGTTGATATTCGAGAATCCCCAGCCTTGATCATCATCGAAAGGCTTCTGGGTTCGGAGAAGGGACCACAACGGAGGAATTGGGTGGTTCGCGCATGGAATAGAAACAATTTCACCCTTGTGAGTTGAAAGAGAATAAAAACGTAGAGCCGGCTTCCAGCCGGCTTTTGGTTTTGATGAATAACATAGGCTTTGCCCATCTTTCCGAAGATGACCGATGAAGAAGTGGGGTATGTAGAACTTCCAGCCGGCTTTGGTTTTGATGAATAACATAGGCTTTGCCCGTCTTTCCGAAGATGACCGATGAAGAAGTGGGTCGAAGGTCAGAACCACGAATCCGATAGAATCGAGCTTTTCGACCGAAAAAAACGCTTGCGATGATGTACAAATTATCCCAGCAGGTCGAGAAGGGGTGGCGCAAACTGCGAG
>CAZPMM010000047.1:2664-8978 GCA_964587405.1 uncultured Rikenellaceae bacterium | reverse complement strand
CGGTGTTCCGAGTGATGAACCTCCGAATTTCAGGACTTTCATATTTCTTGTTGTTATTTAATTATAAAAGGGCGTTGCAAGCAACACCCCATGTAAAATCTTCAGGCTTAACAATTTTTTTAACTGGCTGCAGCTTTTTCAAGTCTTCTTAGTATTGAGAAGATGAAAGTTGCAGACAAAAGCAGGCAGATAATAAATATCAGCCACAGGGTACTCAGCTCTATTTTATCCCACAGCAGTGTTCCAACGAAAAGAAGTTTGTTTCCTGCTGCTGTTGCCAGAAGCCATCCACCCTGCATAAGACCCTGGAATCTTGAAGGTGCCACTTTTGATACAAAGGAAAGTCCCATTGGACTTAGGAATAATTCTGCAACGGTAAGCACCAGATAACTGCTTATCAGCCAGTAAGGAGATACCCTGGCGGCATCACTGACCGGAGTTCCGCGGAGCGATGCTGGTGATGGAGCTCCTATTGATCCAATAAGGACAATGAGAAAACCAACAGAAGCTATTAATAATCCGATCCCTATTTTCTTTGGAGTTGAGGGTTCAATACCTTTTTTGTTCATCCATGAGAAGAGTGCAAGCACAGGAAAGGTGAGTGCAACAATAAACAGCGGATTGAACTGCTGAAATATCTCAGGAGATATGGCATTCTGACGAGTAAAAGGATCCAGGAATCTGCCAAGCAGTGTAGTGGGATCAAAACCTGTCAGAAAGAAGGCAGAAAACCATATCGCCACAATGAATAACACGGCTCCCGTTATCTTAAAGTTCCGTGACTGGTTTTTATAGAACAACATTACTATACCTGCAATTGCACCAATAATGGCAAGCATCGAAGGTAAAGTAAAGAAGAGACCTGTAAAAGGTCCAACCTGTTTGACTGTATAGTCTCTTGCAAACAATGTAAGAGTTAATCCGTTTTGGTGAAATGACATCCAGAAGAATATAGCCACAAAGAAGACCAGTACAAGTGCAGTGACCCTGGCTCTTTCATCCTTCCTTGAACTTAAAATGATCCATGTTACAAAACCGGCAAACAGTCCGAATGCAAATCCTGTAGCTACATCAATCTGTTTAAAGAGTTGGAGAAGAAATGCAGTAACTCCCATTGCGGCAATGGCGGCTATAAGCGGAACAGGTTTGAAATCAATTTTTTCTGCTTTCTTCTGAATTTTTTCCTCGACTTTTGCTACAGATAAAGCCTTTTCCTTACTGGGAAGCAGTCTGTTGAAAATAACATATATCAGGAGTGACACGACCATGGCTCCTGCAGCAACACCGAAAGCATAATTATAGCCTTTCGCAAAAACATTGAGATATTCATTGCTAAAAGCAGCAAGATCGGTTACAGGCCCGCTGAGACTCACCTTGTTGGCAAGTTCCTGAAAAACCGTTGTGTCAGTGAGTGTCTGGTCTTTGAACTGATGGCAAAGAGATGGCAGGCTTCCATCGTGAAGAAAACCATTTGTTTTCAGCCACCAGTTCCTGATTCCGTCAGCAGCATGTGGTGCAAAGAATGCACCTACATTAATACCCATGTAAAAAATCATGAAAGCAGTATCCCTTAGTTTTGAATACTTCGGATCATCATACATCTGACCGACAACTGCCTGTAGATTACCTTTGAACAATCCATTACCCAAAGCTATTGTGCCCAGTCCGATAAGGGTAAATGTCAGTGACATTCCGGGTATTGCCATAATAAAGTACCCTGCAAACATTATTATAATACCGACGAGTATTACAAGCTTATATTTTTTTGTTGAATCTGCTAGTACACCTCCTATCAGAGCCAGTGCATAAATAGCAAAATAAAACCAGCTGTAAATATCTCCTGCCGTTTTTGCCGAAAGACCATATTTAGCCTGCAGAAAGAGTACAAGAATGGCCATCATTGTGTAAAAGCCAAACCTTTCGCCCATATTGGAGAAAAAGGCCACAAGCAACCCTTTGGGATGATTTTTTAGCATATGTCTTGTGTTAAATCATTAATAATGTTTCAAATATCCTTTCATTTGAACCCTTAAAGTAAGGATAACCTTCATTTCCGGTTCATTACCTGAAAGAAACAAATATATCAATCTTTTTTTATTAATGGTTTAAGAGATTAAATTTGTAACAAAATGACTTGTTTTCATGAAAATTTTCCGCTCCTCGCAGATCAGGCAGATTGATGAATATACAATAAGAAATGAACCGATAGCTTCTGTCGATCTCATGGAACGTGCTGCAATGAAACTATTTGAATGGTATACTAATAGTTTTACACGTAACCGCCGGGTAATGATCTTTGCCGGCCCGGGTAACAACGGTGGCGACGGACTCGCTCTTGCAAGAATGCTGGCAAAAGACAGATATGAATCTGAACTCTGGTATTTACATTTTACTGATAATAACACTGATGACTGGAAGTTAAACAGAGAACGGCTGGAAAAAGAAACAAATGTTCCATTTAAAACAATAGAAACATCAGAACAATTTCCACTGATAAGATCAGATGATGTTATAATTGATGCAATTTTCGGATCAGGTCTTTCAAGACCGGTAACCGGTTTTCCTGCTGATATAATTCGTCTGCTGAATGAAACACACAATACTATTATTGCAGTTGATATTCCTTCGGGATTGATGGGAGAGGACAATTCATTGAATAATCCGGAAAATATAATCAGAGCTGATTATACACTTAGTTTTCATTTCGCGAAGCTTGCTTTCCTTTTCAGAGAAAACGAAATATTTACAGGAAAATGGATTATTCTGCCAATTGGTCTGGATCCGGAAGCTGTAACAATGACTAAGACTCCTTGGGAACTTCTGGAAAAACAGCATGTAGTTTCCCTTCTCAGAAAGAGGAATAAATTTGATCATAAAGGCATTTACGGTCATGGTTTGCTTATTGGCGGATCTTATGGCAAAATGGGTGCAGTATCACTTGGGGCAAAAGCAGCACTCAGAACAGGTGCGGGACTGGTATCCTGCCATATCCCGTCATGTGGAAACACTGTGCTTCAGGTATCCGTCCCTGAAGCAATGGTAAGACAGGATAAATCAGATAAATATATTTCCGATATTGGTTCTCCAGGAGTATTTGATGCTTTCGGGATAGGACCGGGTATGGGGTTAATGAAAGAAACAGCTGAAGCGCTTCACAGGTTTCTCATATGCTGCAATAAACCTCTGGTTATTGATGCAGATGCACTTAATATATTATCAGCGAACAAGGAATGGCTTTCCTGTCTTCCCGGAAAAGCGATCCTGACACCCCATCCTAAAGAGTTTGAAAGACTGACTGGTAAATCAATATCAGGTTTCAACAGGCTTGAAAAACAGGTGGAATTTTCTGAAAAAAACAATTGTATTGTTATACTGAAAGGAGCACATACTTCTGTCACTGATCCTTTGGGTAATGTGTGGTTCAACAATACCGGTAATCCGGGTATGGCTACGGCTGGAAGCGGTGATGTCCTTACAGGAATGATACTGTCTCTGCTGGCACAGGGATATAAGCCGGAGGATGCTGCGGTTACTGGTGCTTTTCTTCATGGCATGGCCGGAGACATTGCTGCTGAACGATCCTGCTATGAAGCAGTAATTGCTTCTGACATAATTGATAGTATATCCGGAGCATTTAACAAAATAAGAGAAGAGACCTGACTTACTGTTAAAATACAGGTTAAAATTTTATATTTGAGAAATTTTACTTTATCAGGTATGACCTTTGATAAAAAATTTGGAAAGAAAATACCCTGCCATGTTATAATAATTAAATAAAATTGACTGTTATATAATTGCTTACTAAAAAATGTTAAAATGAAACGAACAAGTATATCGCTGATTTTTTTATTCATTATGCTTTTTGCAAACTCCTGCCACCTGATAAGGAAATCACCAAAGGTTTATACCAGAGTCAATCCGATCTCAGATACAACGGTCATCAGGGACGGATGTCTCATATATGCTCTGCCAAGAACGGTCTTTAATGTAAAAGTTGAATTTGAAAGGACCATAGAACTTCCCGGACCTTATGCAAATTATGCAGGGGAACTTCTGGGTTTGACAAATGTGATTATGAGCGAGAATGAAACCTGGACTATAAAGAGTGTGTCTGTCAGCTCACATGAAGAAGCTGATCCTTCAGAATTTTATGTTATAGAAAGCAATTCTATTATTCAGTCAAATTACCTGGCTCTTAAAAGGGAAGGACTGATACTGAATATTAATCCACAGACATTTGCAGGGATTAACGGAGAATCCGAAGGAAAGGAAATCGATATTGATCAGTTCAGATCCTTTGATCTGGGGTCCGATGAATATTACAGGGTTCAGACTGATACGGTGTATAAGCGTGTGAGTTTAGATAAACAGTTCATCAGAATACCATATGCAGTTGAACAGAAGAAAAAATTGTCTGATGCCCAACTGGCTGAAAGAGCTGCAAGACGACTAATGGATCTTAGAGATGGCAAATTTCTGATCCTTACCGGTGAAGCAAATGTATTTCCACAGAATAAAGCTGCTATAGATGAGATTAACAATATGGAAAAAGAACTCACCGAATTATTTACCGGTAAAACCATTGCAGATATAAGGACATTTACTTATCATATAATTCCGGAGAAAGAAATATCAGCAAATACCATTGAAGTTTTCAAATTTTCGGAGATGACTGGACCTGAAGCATCGGATTCCGAATCAGGAATTCCTGTTATCATGGAACTTGTTCCTGAAAAGAAAACGAAAGACCTTTCTGTGATAACAAGAAATACTTCCACAAGTTCTGGACCAACAGAGGATAAGGTATATTATCGCATGCCTGATGTTGTAAATGTTATGATAAAGCTGGGGGATGAGATATTATATAAATCAAGAAAACTTGTCTGCCAGTTCGGTACAGTAATGCAACTTCCTGCAAATTATATCATAGGCAAGTAGTTAAGACTAAGTTGAGTTTAGTCTGTAAGCAGTTATATATCTCACTGCACTTTCCCTGTAAAACTTCTCTGGAAATCATCCCACTTCTGTGTTTTGTATGCATTGCCGGCAAAGAAGTTTAACAACACTTCCATCTCTTGAGGTGCTCTGAATCCTGGAACAGGAGATACAGCGAACTTATCATTTTCCTTGGTCATAAAGACAACGGTTGGGTAAGATAGTTGTCCCTGCAGAAGGGCTATTGCAAGCTGATGTGTTCTTCCTGCTTTTCCATCATTTATAAAGGTTTGCCCCATGAAAGTAACACTGCCTTTTCCTTCTGCATTGAATTTGACCGGGTAGAATTTTTTGTTCAGAAGATCGGCAATGACAGGGTGAGTAAAAGTTTCATTATCCATCTTTTTACACCAACCGCACCAGTCGGTATAAGTGTCTATAAATATCGGACGAGGTGACTGGTTGTATAATTTCTCTGCTTCCTCCATTGAATACCATTTGACAACATTACTGTCTGATGCAGGTTTGCCCTGCGAAAAAATATAATTTGTAAATGTCGTGATAACCAATAGTATAATAATCTTTCTCATCTCTGTATATTATTTAATGCAAAATAACTTCAAATATCTCAATTATAAAAAGTATGGCAAAATTTTACATTTAAAACAATTCTGGGATTACAAAGTTCATTGTATGTGTGATTTCAGATAATTGATCCGATTTATTTTTTACATTTACCGGACTTAAGATTTAGTATTTCATGGAAACAAATGTAAAAACACTTCGTGATTCAGCTGCTCTCAGATGGTTTGTCCTGGTTTTATTAAGTGCATTGATGTTTGCTACTTACTGGTTTCAGGATTTCTTTTCCGGATTGAAGGGGCTGATGGAATCTGAGCTGGGATTTACCAGTGAGGAATTTGGAAGACTCATAGGATTGACAACTATTGCCAATATGTTCGGTATGATAATAGTTGGGGGGATCATACTTGATAAATGGGGGATACGTCTGGCAGGAATAGTATTCGGGGCTCTGGCTGCTGTTGGAGGAGCACTTACAGCTCTTGCAGCAGCAGGAGTGTTTGGCACTGAAAAAAGTACTATGCTTACCGTTATGATAATAGGAAGGGTAATGTTCGGATCAGGGCTGGAGATCACATGTGTTGTGGCGACACGGACAATAGTCAAATGGTTCAAAGGTTACGAAATGGCCCTGGCCATGGCAATTAATATAGGGTTCGGCCGGCTTGGTTCAGCGTTGGGAATTGCAGTATCTCCCGATATTGCAAACGGTCATGTTTCTCCTGCAGTTACTTTTGCTGCTACACTGATAGCTCTTGCACTTATCCTTTTTATAATCTATACCTTCTTTGACAAAA
>CAZPMM010000047.1:0-2654 GCA_964587405.1 uncultured Rikenellaceae bacterium | reverse complement strand
TAGTTCACCCAAAAATTACGGGGTTATGGAATGGACAAAAAGCTGGACAAACAGAGAACTGGAATTTCAACAGATAAATCACAGGATGATGAAGAATTCAGATTCTCCGATCTTGTAAAACTGGCTACAAATCCTTCTTTCATTTACATAGCGCTTCTTTGTGTTTCATTTTATGCAGCAGTATTCCCTTTTATTCAGTATGCACCGGATATGCTTGTAAATAAATTCGGATTCACTTATGTGCTGCCCGATGATCCGAACAGTAATATAATTTTGTTTGGAAGTAAGGCAATTGGTAATTCAAGTGTCTTTGTTGCTCTATTTATTTTCGGACTTGCATTTTCGCTTGTTCCATCATATATGAAAACACGCAGCAGCAAAAATATTTCTATGATAGTATTATTTGCATTCTTTTTGTTATTTATATTCCTGTTAAAGGATACATTCAGGCTCTGGTTCTCTAATGGACCAAAAACAGCTTCGCTGATCCCTCTGGGAACAATACTTTTTACTCCTATATTCGGGAATTATGTCGATAAAAAAGGACATGGAGCATCTCTGATGATACTGGGATCATTGCTCCTTATTTTTGCTCATATTGCACTATCATTGTTCAATGTTAAGATACTGGCATATTTTGGTCTTCTCAGTCTTGGAATTGCTTTTTCACTTGTCCCTGCTGCAATGTGGCCCTCTGTTGCCAAGATTGTTCCAGAAAACAGGCTTGGAACAGCATATGCTTCAATGTTCACAGTTCAAAACTGGGGACTGGGATTATTTTTCTGGGGTATCGGGGCTGTTCTTGATCTGGCCAATAAAAGTAATCTGGAGTCTATCAGGGCAGGGGAGATGAATTATAATTATACAATACCCATTTTTATTCTGGTTATCTGCGGTATCATTTCAATTTTCCTTGCTTATAAGCTGAAAAAAGCAGATAAAAAACAGGGTTATGGTCTTGAACTGCCATCGGGTCAAAATCCGTAGGGAGGAACATAAGGAACAGATTGATTTTGACAGGCTGAAAGAACTCATTTGAAAGTACATGGTTTCTGTAAACCTGTGTGGCTTAAGCCATTTTGATGAGAATAGCTTTAATCACATCGGCAACATCTTCTTCTTCATCTACTACCCGTTCAAGAATCTCCATAATTTTGTTGTTTTTCAGAAGTTCTGCAGGGTCTTTTTCCTTATCGAAAAGCTCTGATATAGCTTCATAATAATATTCATCTGCCATATGCTCAATTTCTGACACCCTGTTGCATGCAGTGGTTATTTCCTCTTTATTTGCCGCTGCGTCATTAAGTCGGTCAATACATGCTTTAAGTTCCAGCGAGGCATCATAAATCATTTCGGACATAACTTTATAAACAGGTAATAATTGTTTTGGTTTATAGAGACATATCCTCCTGCTTGCTCCGTTTATCGAATCCAGAACATCATCCAGAAAACCAGTCAACTCATGAATATCTTCCCTGTCGAAGGGAGTAATAAAAGATTTATTTAACTGTTTATATGTCTGGTCTGTAATGATATCACCTTTGTGTTCCACATCTTTGATCTCTTTGTAGATCCTTTCATGTTCTTCAGGATTTGAACTTGAAAGCATTTGCTTTAGCAACTCTGCACCCTTAACAAGGTTATTAATGGCTTCCTCAAAAAGAGGATAGAAGGAATGATCTTTCGGAACAAAGAATTTAAGAAATTTATCAATATTCATTTTACTGCCGGTTAAGTTAATATAAAGTCTTCCTGATATCTTTCAATTTTATCAGGAACAAAATTAAGTTTTTTTTTTCTGTTCAACATAAGCAGAATCCCTGCTTATAATGTAATTTTTGGAATAATTACCGGCTCTTCACTCAGGATGAAATCCCTGTTCGATTTTATCATATTCAATGAATAAAGAATGAGATTTTTACTCTCTGCCAGAAGATTCAGATATAACATAGTATTTTTTGTCCCTACAGATTCTGATTTTACCAAATGGATAAGTTTCTTCTTCATCCTTACTATTTTTTCCAGAATGCAGTGCTGTTGTTCAATTAACTTGTTCAGATCATTGTAATCATGTTTCTTCATTATCCCGATGATCTCATCAAAGAATGACTTAACGGAAATTGACAGATCCTCAATATCTTTGATTTGTTCCATATTCAGTGAGGGGTGGTTATTGTCGAGATGCTGATAAACAGGATCGGCTATAAAATCAATACAATGAGCAATTTCTCTCAGATAATCGAGTACCTGAACATAATATTGGCCTGTCTCAATATATTGTTCTTCAAGTTTTTTAAGAGTCGGGTAAAGATTGTATTTTAATTCTTTTGTCTGTATGTTCAGATCTTTAACATCCTTCAGAATTTTTTTCATTTTTTTTCTGTTTTCCTTCACAAGGTTAGTAATACTGGATGTGTAAAGTTCAGAAGCTGATTCTGATATACTTATTATTGAATTAGTGCATTTACTAAGGATGTTTTCGCCGGTCAATATTGGTTTATCCGAAAATTCATCTTTCTTATTTTGTTTCTCTACAAATTTTTTATGTATAAAATTCGTTTTTATTATTATTGACAATGCAATTACCAAAGCAACTATAATTGCAATGATTCCACCCCAATTGAGGAATAAAGCTATCAGAAAAGCAGCTGTAA
>CAZPMM010000046.1:0-9013 GCA_964587405.1 uncultured Rikenellaceae bacterium | reverse complement strand
GTTTTTTTCAATTCGGCTGAATCTCAACAGAATAACCGAAAGGAAATAAACATTCCTGATATACCCGGATATAAAACTCTTAAATGTGATTTTCATATTCATACTGTTTTTTCAGACGGCAAGGTGTGGCCTGATGTCAGAGTCGAAGAGGCATGGCGAGAGGGACTGGATGCTATTGCAATTACCGACCACATTGAATATACTCCTCACAAGGATTTTGTTCCGGTAGACCACAATGCATCATGGAAATTAGTACAAAACACTGCGAGGGACTATAACATAATTCTTGTACACGGAGCAGAAATAACCCGTTCAATGCCTCCCGGTCATTTTAATGCACTATTCATTTCAGATGCCAATGCATTGGCTGTCGACTCGGTCTGGGATGCTTTTGAAGCTACAATCAAACAGGGTGGGTTTCTCCACTGGAACCACCCCGGATGGAAATCACAACAACCCGATGGTATCCCCAGAATGTATGATATTCATCACAGGCTCATTAAAAACAAGTGGCTTCATGGTATAGAATTTTTCAATCACAGGGAATACTACCCTCGGGTGATGACATTCTGCAAACAGAACAATCTGGCGGTTGTAGCTAATAGTGATATGCATGGCGTGATCAGTGAAGAATTTGCAGGTAAAACACACCGGCCAATGACACTGGTTTTTGCAAAAGAACGAAACCATAATTCTCTCAAAGAAGCTATGTTTGCAGGAAGAACACTTGCTTATTTTGATGATATGCTTGCCGGCATGAAAGAGTATGCCTTACCTTTCTTTAACCAGTGTATTTCGATAGGCAAACCTTATTACCAGAATGAAAAGAATGTATATTTCGAAATAACAAACAAGTCAGATATACCTTTTTATCTGGTCGATGGCCTGCCCGGCACTCCTGAAACAATAACCCTTGCTGCCAATTCCTCAACAAGAGTGGTCGTAAGCAAAACAATAAGTGCTCCGCTTGTTTATAATGTAAAAAACATTATCACCGGTGAAAATGAAGTATTGAAGGTAACTTTGAATTTTTAATATTTTCAACTCTTTGAACCACTGTACATCCTAAGTGGAACTCTCCCGCTTTAAGCCGGACAAGTTGTGCAAGCTCTTAAATTTTTTAGTTATACATAAATCTGCAAAATCCTGACAGTTACCGGGATCGCAGATGGACACGGAGCAGAAGTGGTTAAAGATGCTCTTTCGCCAGTTTAAGAACATCATCTTCCTTAACAACCGGTCTGATTCTGAAACTATATTCATATTTGTTCTCAGACAACCGGTATTGTTTGTGTATCTCGGCTCCCCATGAGTTATCTCCACCAACACCCATCTGTCCCATATCTATATTCAGATTTACCAGATCGCGTGGTTTAACATCATTAGTATGAGTATTTGCACTCTTTGCATCTTTCCTGTACTGACTAAGCTTACCTGGTGATTCAAAATCATCATGAACATAATTGAGTGCTGCAAAACAGAATAACTTGTTTCCGCTCACAAGAAGACCGTTACCGTTATCATCAGTAAGAGTCAGCCACCGGGTATCTGTTCTGTATCCATTTTCCTGCGGACGGATATAAGGTACATACTGGTCAGTTACAGTGCTCTCATATAAACCTACATCAGCAGATCTTTTCCGGTCGACGTAATTCTCATGAGGACCTCTGCCAAACCACTTGAGATTTGTGAATTCCACAGGAAGCTGCATTTGCATTCCCATTCTGGGTATCTCAGGGATTTTGTCGGATAATTTGGAAAATGAACCGGATATAATAACATCACCCGAACCGAAAACAGTATAGGTTGACGAATATCCGGCTATTTTTTCACCATCTTCTCCCGGAATATCATACCTGAAAACCACAATCACCTTACCCATTTCTGGCTGACGTATATCAGCCGCCGTGATTTTACATCTCTCTCCTGCTTTCTTCCACACACCAAGTTTTTTGTCCATATTATATCCGTAGTCATTATCTGTGGGTGGTCGCCAGAAATCCGGTTCCGGACCCTTCAGAAACAATTCTTTTTCTTTGAATTTATATGATTCAAGTTTTCCGTTCTCAAGATTAAATGTCAGCAATATATCATTACCTCCCACCTCAAGCTTATTTCCTTCTGTTTTGGTCTGAAGAACCACCAATTCAGTCTGTTTCAGCGGAACCGGACTCCCTTCAACAGGAAGTTTGAACTGTTCTGTTGCGTAAACATGATTTTCTGGCAGAATACCCCAGGCATCATTTCTTGAGATTTTAAGATTGAGGAAATATTCGGTACCCGGCAGGGGAATTATTTTATCGAAAGGGATCTTTATGTCAAGGGATTTTCCCGGCCTGAATTCAGGCAGAGGCACTTTTCCCGATTGAATGACTGATCCGTCGGATACTACCTCCCAGTCGAAAGCAAAAACCGAAAGGTCTGTAAAATCATATTTGTTTTTGACCCTTATAAGACCGGCATTGAGATCAACAGGCTCAAAACCAACATACTGATATACTTTTTTTACTTCGTTCAGTCCTGGTTTCCCGTTCCTGTCAGGCCAGGTAAGCCCGTTTATACAGAAATTACCGTCGCTGGGAACACCTTCTTCCCCGAAATCACCACCGTATGCCCAGTATTTTTCACCATTTTCATCAGTCTTAAGTATCCCCTGGTCAACCCAGTCCCAAACGAATGCTCCCTGTAATTTGGGATATTTCTCAATCACATCCCAGTAATCCTGAAGATTTCCTGTTGAGTTACCCATCGCGTGAGCATATTCGCATAATATCAAAGGTCTGTCATTCTTCGGTTCCTTTGCATATTGTTCAATCTGCCATATCCTGGCATACATAGGACAGACAATATCAGTATGCCTTTCAGTTGTATTTGTGAATTGTTCAGCTCTTTCATACTGAACGGGACGTGTTTTATCTTTCTCTTTTGTCCACTTGTAGTTGTTAAGGAAATTATGGCCATCCCCTGCTTCATTACCAAGTGACCATATTATTACTGAAGGATGGTTTTTATCTCTTTCAACCATGCTCTGCATCCTCGCCATATGTGCTTCAGCCCAATCAGGTTTATCTGCAAGTGTGACATCTTTATCATAACCTATGCCGTGAGATTCGATATTTGCTTCATCAATAAGGTAGAGACCATATTTATCACACATTTCGTACCATAACTCCTGCTGGGGATAATGAGATGTCCTGACTGCATTGATATTGTGACTTTTCATGACACGTATATCTTTAAGGATCAGTTCCTCACTGACAACATGACCGTTAACATCACAATGTTCATGAAGGTTTGTACCTTTAAGATATAACGCTACACCGTTCACATGGAGCTGTGAGTTTTTTATTTCCACCTTTCGGAATCCGATCTTTGAACTGATGCTCTCAAGGATAGTTCCGTCAGTATCTTTAAGAGTTATCACAAGTGAATAAAGGTCTGGCGTTTCTGCTGACCATCTTTTTATGCCGGTGAAACTTTTCTCAAATTTTATTTCAACGTTATTTCCTGCAGATTGAACTTCTTTTGATTCACTGAATATTTCTTTCCCATCATCATAAAGAGATGCTTCAACAAAGCATTTCTGGTTGCTGTTGGAATTAAGCTCCACGCTGAGACTAAGATGCCCGTCTTTATAATCATTTACAAGGTCAGCGACAGCAAAATAATCCCTGATATAAGTTTGCGGTCTTGCATGAAGAAAAACATTTCTCTGGATACCGCTCAACCTCCAGAAATCCTGATCTTCCAGGTAACTTCCGTCACACCACCGGTAAACTTCAACAGCAAGAGAATTATTACCTTTTTTAAGATATTTCGTGATATTGAATTCAGCAGGTGTTTTACTGTCCTGACTGTAACCGACAAGTTGCTCATTGACCCATACATAAAAAGCAGACGATACAGCTCCGAAATGAAGGAAAATTTCTTTCCCTTTCCATTTATCCGGTATCTTAAAGCTTCTTTTATATGATCCTACAGGATTATAATCGTGCTGAATATAAGGAGGATCGTTCTTATGTGGAAATGTAATATTAACATATATGGGGACATCATAACCCTTCATTTCCCAGTTTGACGGCACATCAATGTCATCCCAGTCGCGGGTATCATAATCATCCTTAAAGAACCAGTAAGGTCTTTGATCAGGTGATTTAACAAGATTGAATTTCCATGTTCCGTTCAGAGATAAATAATTGGGTGAACCGGCCTTATCAGCTGCAAGTGCAGCTGCCTTATCGTTGTAACTGATAAGAGTGGCATGTGGCGCTTCCTTGCCAAACCCGAACATTTCCGGATTCTCCCAGTCACGAGGTTCTTTTTCATTAAACTCCACACCTTCATATTTGCTGTAACGTTTACATGCTGAAAATGTCAATAAAATCATGATAAGGAAATATGAAATCTTTTTCATCGAAATGGTTTTTTGATAATGATTCTTTTACGATTAATTTATAGTGAACCCTGACAAATATATCCTATTACATTAACGAACACAAAATAAATGAATAAAGTTAAAAAATTGTCTGATCCATCAGAAAAGACCTGTAATTCTGCCATCTGCATCAATATCAATTTTTTCTGCTGACGGTGTATTGGGCAAACCCGGCATTCTCATTATCGTTCCTGCAATGGGCACAATAAAGCCGGCTCCTGATGATAATTCTATTTCTCTTATTTTCACGGTAAATCCTTTTGGCCGCCCTCTTTTATTTGGATCATCAGAAAGTGATTTCTGGGTTTTGGCTATACATACAGCCAGATTCCCGAATCCGAGTTTCGTGATCTTTTCCATCTGGTTTTTAGCTTTAATTGTATATTCAACATGGTCAGCTCCATATAATTTTTTGCATATGGCATCAATTTTTTCTTCGAATGACCATGAGAGCTCGTAGATCGGATTGAAATAAGCCGGGCTGTCTTTAACCGACTCAAGTACTTTTTCAGCAAGATCCAATGCTCCTTCACCGCCTTTTGCCCATCCCTCGTTTACAGCTATTTTTACATTCTGTTCTTTGTAGTATTTAAACAACAGATCAAGTTCTGCTTCGGTGTCAGAATCGAACCTGTTAATTGAAACAATAGGTTTGAAACCGAAATATTTCATATTCTCGATATGTTTGTCGAGGTTGTCAAATCCTGCCTTTAATGCAGTAAGATCTTCCGTACGGAGAGATGAGAGTGTTGCGCCTCCATGATATTTTAGTGCCCGTATTGTTGCAACAATTACAACAGCATTGGTTCTGAGGTTACCATATTGTGATTTTATATCAAAGAATTTCTCTGCTCCAAGTTCACTGGCAAAACCTGCCTCCGTCACTACAAATTCGCTCAGGGAAAGACCCATTTTTGTAGCAATCAGCGAATTGGCACCCTGGGCTATGTTTGCAAAAGGTCCACCATGAATTATTGCAGGTGTACCCTCAAGTGTCTGCACAAGGTTTGGCTTTATTGCATCTTTCAGTAGCACTGTCATTGCACCGTGAGCCTTAAGGTCGGCAGCAAAAACAGGCTTTCCCGAATAAGTAAAACCAATAAATATCCTCCCTAACCGCTCTTTCAGATCATTTAGATCGCTTGCCATACAAAGTGTAGC
The DNA here is from genome assembly GCA_964587405.1 of uncultured Rikenellaceae bacterium. Taxonomy (GTDB): domain Bacteria; phylum Bacteroidota; class Bacteroidia; order Bacteroidales; family VadinHA17; genus LD21. Next base: position 3,417 of record CAZPMM010000046.1, on the reverse strand, counting down.
CATTACCTCTGAGGCTGCAGTAATATTGAATCCCGACTGCCGTGGGACTCCTTCTGTTGTTCCTCCCAAACCTATCACTATATCTCTGAGGGAACGTTCATTCATATCCATTACCCTCTTCCATTCAATTGTCCTTGGATCGATCCCCAGGTTTCCGTCTTTAAGCTGAATATTATTATCAATAAGAGCGGCAAGAAGATTATGTGCCTTTTCTACTGCTGATAAATCGCCAGTGAAATGAAGATTGATATCTTCCATAGGTATAACCTGCGAATAACCGCCTCCGGTAGCGCCACCCTTAATACCAAGAACCGGACCAAGAGAAGGTTCACGTAAAACAACAGTGGTCTTTTTCCCCATCCTGTTTAATGCCTGTGCAAGGCCTATTGAAGTGGTTGTCTTACCTTCACCGGCCGGAGTCGGAGTAATTGCTGTTACCAGTATCAGATTTGAATTTTTTAACCTTTCTTCATCAATGAATTTGAGCGGTATTTTTGCTTTATACTTCCCGTATAATTCAAGTTCATCTTCAGGAATACCCAACATCCGGGCAATTTCTATTACAGGTCTTATCCTGGCTTCCTGGGCAATTTCGATATCTTGTTTCATCATAATATATTTTTATTTTTAATGGTATGATAGCTTGTCCCGCCTAAGCGGGAGAACCCACATGTTTGAAAATTATATACATACGTTTTTGTGTTTGCAATACATGTGGGTTTCATATTAATGGATTTAATGATTCTTCTTGAAATAACAATAGTGTTAGCCAATAATCCCAAAATATATGAATTTATGATTTTTTTTGCAAATTGAAGTTTTATATATGAGTCAAATATTTCATATCAAACCTAAAATACTAAAGAAGAAAAAATCTCATCAGGGAATATTATCTGCCGATTTACAGAACATTTTGCAAATGTAATAGCAGTAATTGCAAGGCAGATCAAATTACAGCCGCTTTTGTAAATAACCGTAATTCTTTTGTTATTTATTCACTTATCTGAATAACATTAAGTTTAATATGCAATTACTGATGCCATTCAATTAATTTTTCATCACGGCTTTTTCTGATGTCAGTCCGTATCCGCCAGTCCATGGGATAATAGTTATTAATCCTGGTTCCGATATTATTAATTAATCCAAGGTTAACACCCTTATAACGAACTATATTCCATCCGGGCTGAAACTTTTCCGCGGCAAACTGTAAGCGGCTGAGAAAGGCTTGGGCCTGGTCGAGATCAAGGTCCACCAACGGTAAAATTCCTTTCTTACCATTGACTGATAATACCAGATCGTGAAGCGGAACAGGATCACTACCTGAGTAAATATTCTTAATCTTAAAAAGACGTGTACCTGCTTTAACAATCCTGAGTACATCTGAAATTCTCCTGTAATCATTGTAAGTGCAGGGCAGAGCTATGATTTCATCATTATATTTAAGCAGCCGGTCTGTCATGGTATCAAATAAAGCGGAAGCAATTTTAAGCTCATTTCTGCTGATTCCGGAATTGATTTCCATTTTTTTATTCTGCGCCTTTCCCGATAGTATTTCTTTTTTCCTCAGGACAGATATAAAAAAGCCTTCGCCCTTTATTTTTCCCGGATAAAAGGCATACCCACATATCCCTCTGTGATCAATTTCAGTTATACCGTTAAACCCGGACATATCCGGTTTAATTGGTTCTGCACTGACTGTTTCATACAACCAGCTGATATTCTCTTCATTTTCAGCCGGATTAAATGTACATGTGCTGTAAATTAAGATGCCATTCTCTTTCAGAGCCGGCCATACATCCATTAAAATCCTTCTCTGCCTAACTGAGCACATTGCTGCGTTCTCCTCAGACCATTCATTTCTTGCAGTGATATCTCTGAACATACCTTCACCCGAACATGGGACATCTGCAATAATAATATCGAAGAAGCCTGGCAACCGTCCAAATGAAGAAGGATCGCTACGAGTAACGAGAACATTCGGAATACCCCATCTGGTAATATTTTCCACAAGTATATCCGCTCTGTTTCTGATAACTTCGTTTGCTACTATCAATCCATTTTCTCCTGTCAGCAATGAAAGATGAGTACTCTTCCCTCCCGGTGCACCACAAAGATCAAGTATTCTTAAGAAATCTACTTCAGGCTTTACTTGCATGAAGATCTGCTCAAGTATCATTCCCGATGCCTCCTGGGGATAATAACAGCCTGCATGAAACAATGGATCAAAAGTGAATGACGGACGGTTAACGAGATAAAAACCATCACTGCACCATGGAACAGGGCTGGAGTTTAAAGGGTTTTTAAACCATTTTCTCCGGTTGATCCTGATAGTTACAGGCGAAGGCTCATCAAGAGCTCTTATAAGCTGTTCACTATCGATATACAATTGTTTTTCAATCCTCTTTCTGAAAGCAGCCGGGAGCATTAGTTCATTTCTGGCTATTTTGTTTGCCTGAGTACTTTTTCCAAAGATAATAAACCGGTATTCCCAGTAAGACAATTATCAATCCCGGAAATGTGTAGTTCGGTTTAAATATCAGAAGTATTATCATGATCGATACTGTTGTCAGTATATATATTGCCGGTATCACCGGATATCCGAATGCCTTGTAAGGACGGTGTATATCAGGTCTTCTGACTCTGAGGACAAAAATTGCCAGGATGGTGATTGTAAAAAAGATAAGCACTGCGAATATCACATAATCAAGCAGATCGCTATATGTCCCCGACAAACAAAGCAATACAGACCATATCCCCTGAACAACAAGTGCAAAACCGGGAACGCCAAACCTGTTAATCTCTCCCGCTTTTCTAAAGAAGAGACCGTCCTTTGCCATAGCATAATAAACACGGGGTGCAGTAAGGATGAGACTGTGATTACAGCCAAAAGTTGCAACCATAATGAAAACAGCCATTATCAGGGCAGCGTAATCACCAAGTATCGCATTCATGGCAGATGTTGCAACCCTGTCATCCGTGGCAAACTGGATACCTCTGCTCAGCACATCGTTACCATCAGGAGAACCTGCTAATGGAAGAACGCTTATAAAAATAAAATTTGTAAGAAGATAAATTACTGATACGAGCAGAGTTCCATAAAACAGGCTAAGGGGGACTGTCCGTTTTGGATTAATGACTTCACCGGAAATATAGGTGACATTATACCATGCATCAGAAGCAAAAAGAGATCCGACAAGAGAAGTCCCTATTGCCGCGACAAGTGCAAAACCTGCAAGTGGAATTACCTGAAGATCTTTTCCAATCTGGTTTGCATCCCAGAAAACCTCACGGTTAATTTCAAGGGAATTATTGGTCTTCAATGAAAATAATCCGATTATTATAAAACCTGCAAGAGCTATGACTTTTGTTGATGAAAATATATTCTGTAGTGAATGTATTTCAAGAATATAAATAATT
>CAZPMM010000045.1:0-9055 GCA_964587405.1 uncultured Rikenellaceae bacterium | reverse complement strand
GCAGGTCTGAGCACAAGCATACTGTTCACACCATGATGGTTTTTCAGATGTTCCATTAGTCTGATCTGAGCTTCCTGTTCGACAGGCTGGTGTGTTGGGCCGTCTTCTCCGACACGGAATGCATCATGGGTCCAGATATAACGTACAGGTAATTCCATCAGGCAGGAAAGCCTCACAGCCGGTTTCATATAGTCGGAAAATACAAAAAATGTTCCGCATGCGGGAATGATTCCTCCGTGAAGAGCCATTCCGTTCATTACTGCAGCCATGGTCAGCTCCGAAACACCGGCCTGAAGGAATGCACCACTGAAATCTCCCTTTACAAAAGGTTTTGTGTTTTTAAGAAAACCGTCAGTTTTGTCAGAGTTTGAAAGGTCGGCAGATGCCACAACCATGTTCTCCACTTTCTTTGCAAGAACCCCGAGAACAGCAGATGATGCAGCTCTTGTTGCTATTCCTACTTTCTGGACAATTGATTCAAAATCGATTTCCGATATATTGCCTGAATAGAAAAGATCAAGCTTTGCGGCAGCTTCATTGTTCTTTAAGACCCATTCCGCTTTTTCCTTTTTCCAGCAGGAAGCATAATTGCGTCTTTCTTCAAGAACCCCTGCATAAAGGTCCTTTACTTCTGCAAATATTCTGAAAGGTTCAGCCGGATCTCCTCCAAGATTAGCCAGAGATTTCTCAAAAGAACCACCGGCGTCACTTACCGGCATTCCATGTGTTGATATCTTTCTTTCGAAACTTTTTCCGTCATTATCAAGCAGTCCTTTCCCCATTATTGTCTTTCCGATTATCAGGAAAGGTTTTTCTGTTGATTTAATTGCCTGTGACAGAGCTTTTCTAATCTGATCCTGATCATTTCCGTCTATTGTGACTACTTCCCATCCCCATGATTTGTATTTGGCAGCTGTATCTTCAATAGTAACCGCCTTTGTTTCCGTTGAAAGCTGTATGTCATTGGAATCATAGAACATTATAAGGTTATTGAGTCCTAGATAACCAGCAAGACGACCTGCACCCTGGGATATTTCTTCCTGAACACCACCGTCGGAAATAAATGCATATGTCTTATGGGAGAAAAACTCTCCAAACCTTGCTGCAAGGAATCTTTCTGCAATTGCAGCACCCACTGCCATTGTATGACCCTGCCCAAGCGGTCCGGATGTGTTCTCAACTCCCCTTGTCAAATCCAGTTCGGGATGTCCTGGTGTCGGACTACCCCATTGACGGAACTGTTTGAGATCGTCAGTGCTGAAATGACCTGTCAGTGTGAGAACCGAATAAAGCATCGGTGACATATGGCCAGGGTCAAGAAAAAACCTGTCGCGGTTTATCCACAACGGATCATCGGGATCGAATCTTAAAAATTCCGAAAAAAGAACATGAACAAAATCAGCACCACCCATTGCTCCTCCGGGATGACCTGATCTGGCTTTCTCAACCATGGCCATCGAAAGTATCCTGATATTGTCTGCTGCAAGTTTGTTGATATCTTTACTCATAATAAAAATTTAACCATTAGTTATTTTTAATTAATTAATGGCAGTAAAAATAGGATTTATTGTTAATAGAAAAAACGAAAATATCCGCAGATTAAAGATATTTCCTCTTTTCACCGGATACCTCGATGTATCCGCTACATGTTTAAACATTATTATTGCGGAGCTTGTTTTTCTTTTTCCAAATTTTTGTTGAGCTGGATGAGTCAAAAGCAGCGTTTTAACCTCTTATCAACATCTAATCTCTTGTTTATTTTTAATCTGAATTTTTAAAAATGATCTTATATATTATTTTTTTATAAGTATTGTTATTAAATTCACAGCACTTAAAAAATTAAGGAAAAACTACACTATTATTTACTATAAAATAATTATTAAAACTACTGCAAATGTATCAATTGGGAAATCTAGTAAAAGAATTATCTGACAAACACGGCAGGTCGAGGGATAGCCTGATGCCTATACTTCAGAGTATAGTGGAAAGGCATAGTTACCTGACTGACGAAGCAATGGTTGAAGTGGCGAAAGAGCTGGATATATCAGCTGCCGAAGTATATGGTACAGCATCTTTTTATACTTTTCTGGATACTCAGGTAAGAGGCAAATACGTGATAAGGATTTGTAGAACCATTACCTGTTCGATTAAAGGAAAGCATGAAGTTGTTCAAGCTCTTGAGGACATGCTCAAGATAAAGGTAGGAGAAACCACTGCCGACAGGCAGTTCAGCCTTCTTGAGACTAATTGTATAGGATGGTGCCATAAGGCGCCGGCCATGCTTATAAATGAAATGCCTTATACCGAGCTTACTCCGGAAAGGGTTGTTGAGATAATTAAGAGTTACATGCAAAAAAAATAATATCAGCATATTATGGAAAAAAGAGGACTAAACAAGGTAGATCTGATTTTCGAAAAAATAGATCCGAAAGAAGTGCTGACATCGGCATATAAAATGTCGTCTGCTGAAATAATTCAGAAGGTACTTGATTCAGGGCTTAAGGGACGCGGAGGTGCAGGATTCCCGACAGGATTGAAATGGAAATACACGGCTGCAATCAACGAAGCTGAAAAATATGTTGTCTGCAATGCAGATGAAGGTGAGCCCGGTACTTTCAAAGACCGTGAGATACTCGACAGGGTAGCTTACAAAGTTTACGGTGGAATGGCAATTGCAGCTAAAGCCATCGGAGCAAAAAAAGGAATAGTGTATCTTAGGGGGGAATACAGATTTCTTCTTCCCCAGCTTTTGATGGAACTTGAAAAATTCCATAAACTTATTAAAGAGATAGGTTATGATTTCAACATAACATACAGCATGGGGAGCGGTGCATATATCTGTGGTGAAGAAAGCGCCCTTTTTGAATCGATTGAAGGCAGAAGAGGTGAACCTCGTAACAAACCTCCCTATCCTACAACATCGGGTGTTTTCAGTAAACCCACTTCCATAAATAATGTTGAAACCCTGGTTACGGCAATGATGATAATCAAACACGGACCGGAATCATACAGCCAGTTGGGTACAAAAGATTCAAGAGGATCAAAAGTATTCTCTATTTCAGGAGATACCCCGACTCCCGGAATCTTTGAGCTTGAACTGGGAATGACGGTACAGGAATTTGTCAATGAATTCGGTGACGGCGATACAAAAGCAGTACAGGTTGGAGGCGCTTCAGGTTTCTGTGTTCCCCGTAAAAGATTTGAACAGACAATAATAGGTTTTGAAGGTGTTCCTACAGGCGGATCAATGAAACTGTTCAACAGCTCAAGATCTATGTATAATGTTCTTCATAATTACCTTGATTTCTTTGCAGAAGAATCATGCGGCCAGTGCACTCCATGCAGAGTAGGATGCCAACAATTGCTCAAAGGTGTTGAGAAAGTTAAAAAAGGAGAAGTTAAATCAACCTATCTCTACGAACTGGCCAAACTTGCTGATACAATGAAAGTGGCTTCAAAATGCGGTCTCGGACAATCAGTTGGAAATGCTTTTAAAACAATAGTTGAAAACTTCAGGGAAGAGATCATTTATTAATCATCAAACACAGAAAAATAATGATAAATCTGAGTATAAATAACCAAAAAATATCTGTTCAGCCGGGTACAACTGTACTTGAGGCTGCCCGTAAATTAAATATTAATATTCCTACTTTATGCAATCATCCCGATCTGTGTGTTGCCGGTAACTGCCGCGTTTGTGTTGTTGAACAGACTGGTGCCAAAACTCTTATAGCGGCATGTGCCATGCCTGTTGCCGAAGGTATGGATATACATACAAATACACTTAAAGTCAGAAATGCACGTAAACATATCGTGGAACTTCTTCTTTCCGAACACAGATCGGATTGTACAAAATGTTACAAGAACCAGAAATGTGAACTTCAGGCATTGGCCAACGAATTCGCATTTGGCGATACAGTATTTCTGGATATTGTCGAAGATCATCCATATACCATTGACAGATCTTCACCTTCTTTTATTAAGGATGACAGTAAATGTATTCGTTGCCAGAGATGTGTGAGAACATGTACTGAATTACAGTATCTTTCTGCAATTGCCGTGGCAAACAAGGGTATGCATCAGAAAATATCTTCCTTTCACGACAAGCCCATGAGCAATGTGGTCTGTACTAACTGCGGACAGTGTGTTAACCGTTGCCCAACCGGTGCACTCGTTGAAAAAACATATATAGACCAGGTATGGGATGCTATCTACGATCCTGAAAAACATGTTGTTGTTCAAACTGCTCCAGCTGTCAGAATTGCACTGGGTGAAAATCTCGGTTATGATCCCGGTGAAAGGGTAACAGGTAAAATGGTAACAGCCCTGAGGCAACTTGGCTTTGATTCCGTTCTCGATACAGACTTCAGCGCCGATCTTACAATTATGGAAGAGGGTACGGAACTGCTGACACGTCTTAAAAAAGTGCTGGTTGAAGGCGATAATAAAACAGCCTTGCCTATGTTCACTTCCTGTTCGCCCGGATGGATAAAGTTTATTGAACATAAATATCCTGAGTTACTTAATAATCTGTCAACATGCAAATCCCCGCAGCAAATGTTCGGAGCTCTGGTCAAAACATATTTTTCACAAAAAAAGAATCTTGATCCTTCAAAAGTAGTATCGGTTTCAATAATGCCTTGTACTGCAAAGAAATATGAAGCTGACAGACCCGAAATGCGTTCAAGTGGATATAAGGATATTGATTTTGTTCTTACAACACGTGAACTTGCTATAATGATAAAACAGGCAGGTATTGACTTCAGGAATCTTGAATCTACTAATTATGATTCTATTATGGGTAATTCAACAGGCGCTGCAGTCATTTTCGGTGCAACGGGAGGGGTGATGGAAGCCGCACTGCGTACTGCTTATGAAATTGTCACGGGAAGAGAAGTTCCTTTCACAAATCTGAATATTACTCCTGTTCGAGGTATGGAGGGTGTGAAAGAAGCAACAGTTAAAATTGAAGGATGTACCGATGATTGGAAATTCCTCGAGGGAGTCGAACTTAAGGTTGCTATTGCACATGGACTTACCAATGCAAATAAACTTATGAGACTGGTTAAGAACGGAAAAGCACCTTATCACTTTATTGAGATAATGGCATGTCCGGGCGGATGTCTGGGAGGTGGTGGACAACCAATTCCTACAAGTTTGGATATCAGAGAGAAACGTATGAAAGCCATATATTTGGAGGATGAAAATATGACACTCCGAAAGTCACACGAAAATCCTGATGTGATCGCTATTTATAAAGAGTTCCTCGAAAAACCAAACAGCCATCTGGCTCATGAACTGCTTCATACACACTATACTGAACGAGAAAGCTATTAGATAAAAGCCGGTGAAAACCGGCTTTTTTAATCTTTATTCCGTATATTACAATAGTTCTGTGAGTTTTTAAATAATCAAACATTTATTTAGTTGATTATCAGTAGTTATGTCTTTTATTTGATTTTAAATATAACTGCCTGATTATCAGTTGTAAATAAATATTTGACGAATTATTGTATATTAACGAACAAGGTATAATAATATAAGGGATAATCAATTACTTAAGTTTCGCAAATGCTTTCCTGTTTTCGTCACCCCATCCGTGGTGATTTTATAATATACAGATATTCATGTAAGTAATTATTAAATTATGATGTTTTAGGGTGTCCCGAGTTGCTCTTAGACCGTTGGTTCAATAGCCCCGGTTTTACCCGGGGTAAAGGACAATAACACAAAATCCACCCTGGAAGGGTGGCCATCAGTAATTGTCAGTTTGTCTTTTAAGAAGCCGTCGTCAGATCTTTTTATTATAGCAAACGTGTTGTACGGTTGAAAAATGGAACATTAGTAAATTGATTATCAACTATATAACAAAACAAATAGTGTGAATAACCATTTAATTATGTGCAAATTATAAACAAGTGCGAAACTTAAATCAATATATTTACCCGATAATCTCAAGGATTTCTTGGAGGTCAATATCTCTCAAGGAATTTGATGTTGCAACAAACGATTCAGCCAGCTTCGATTTTTTCTCCTGAAGCTTAATAATTTTCTCCTCAAGTGTGCCCAATGAAATATATCTGTAAATGAAGACACTTTTGTCCTGACCAATCCTGTGAGCTCTGCTGAGAGCCTGCAATTCTGCGGCAGGATTCCACCATGGATCCAAAATAAAAACATAGTCGGCCGCTGTCAGATTCAGTCCGACTCCTCCTGCCTTAAGTGAAATAAGGAATACCCTGTTGTGAGGATCATTCTGAAAATTATTAATGATCTTTGCCCTGTTTGTTGTAACACCGGTAAGAATTGAATAGTTTATAGATTTTTTTCTCAGAGCTTCTTCAAAAAGTTTAAGATGTATTACAAAAGATGAGAAAACGAGTATTTTATGTCCTCCGTTAACAACATCTTCGATATTGTTCAGTGCCGTTTCAAATTTTCCTGATCCTCCCTGATATTCTTCATCAGCCAGAAGCGGATGATTTGATATCTGTCTGAGTTTCATCAAGCCCTGGAGGACTATGAAAGTAGCTTTACTCTTATCTTTCTCTTTGTCAGTCATCCTCTCCATTATCAGGTTCCTTACCGCTGATTTCTCAGTTTCATAGATTTTTTCCTGTTCTTCTGTCATTTCACAGAATACCGTTTGTTCTGTTAAAGGAGGAAGATCAGTAATTACCATCTCCTTTGTTCTCCGGAGAATGAACGGTCTTGTTATCATTTTTAACCTGATCCCGGAGCAGTTATCCGTCTCTTTTTCTATCGGTCTGGCAAATGTTCTCCTGAACCATGAAAGGTTTCCGAGAAGACCTGGATTGACAAAATTAAGTTGGGCCCAAAGATCTGTAACTGAGTTTTCTATCGGTGTACCTGTCAGAACCAGCCTGTGATCTGATTGCAGTCTTGTCATACTCTTATAAATAAGAGATGAGGGATTCTTTATATACTGGCTTTCGTCAAGGACGATATAATGGAATTTAAATATGGCAAACAGATCAATGTCCTGCCTTACTGTATGGTAACTGGAAAGAATTATTTCGTATTTATTAAAATTCAGAATATTTCGTTCTCTCTGCGGCCCTCTGTGAGTATACAGGCACATCAGGGGTACAAATCTTCTTATTTCATTTTCCCAGTTATAGATGATTGTTGAAGGAACTACAATAAGTGATGTGAGATTGACAGAGGATTCTTCATTTTCTTCTTTGTTCATCTGAAGAAGTGCCAGGGTCTGTATTGTTTTTCCAAGACCCATATCATCAGCAAGACATCCTCCCAATCGAGCTGACTGAAGCCATTTCAGCCAGCCAAGACCCTCATGCTGATAGTCCCGCATTTCACAACTCAGCCCCTTTGGCTTGACCGGTAAGGGTAAATTATCAGGGAGTAATAGTTTCTCAAGCTTCTTTAAAGACTCATTTTTTTCCGTATCGAGTACTTCAGACAGTAAGGGAAAATGCTGTTTGTGTATCCTGATCGAATTGTTATGATCTTTTCCAAATTCAAAAATATTCTTATATCTTGTAAACCATGCTTCAGGAAGAATTGCTGTTGATCCGTCAGGAAGCTCAAATTCCCTCTGACCTTTAAGTACATGGTTCCGGAACTTTATAAAGGGAAATTGCCATTCACCTGTCTTTATCACCGCATCAAGATCAAACCAATCGTTCTCAGTCCTGCTTTTTAATTCGATACTTATTGTTCCGAGGTAATATTTTTTATTGAGATGTCGTGAAGATATTTGAAATCCTTCTGATGCCAGAAAGGCATAATTTTTATTAACCGCTTCAATTACATTATGTATATCTTTTACAGGTCTGAGATCATTATCCTGAAGATAGAAATTTACATTATCATCTGAATTAAAACCTGATTCATTAAGTAAATCGCGGCACAGGTTTTCCCACCCGAAGTCCCGCCGGTATTTCAGGTAAACGAATTCTCCGTCATCATCATGAAATACTGTGTAAAACTCCTGTTTGTCATCCGGAGATATCTTTATACCGGAATAATCAAAGGTCATAATTATTACCGGATAACCCAGAATGCTGCCTTCGAGACTTAATATCGCTTTTTTAACCGGTTCCGGATATAATACCTTAAATCCTTTTCCTTCAGTATTGTAATTATTTACCGCATTCAGTACAAATCCCGAGAAATATCGTGTTTCTGTACTTTTCGGAATAATCACGAATTCCTTTGTTAAGAAAGGAAGTAATTTCTGCCCGTCTATATCCCTTATCATCAGAATTTTATTTCCATACCTGATGAGACATGGATTATTGCATAGGATGTCTGTCTTATTATGAAGTAATTCAATTTTTTCTTTCTCTGACTCAACAGTGAGTTTATATGTTATTATATCCGTACTTCTTTCAAATCTGAAAACAGGAAAAGCAGTTTCTGTGCTTATCTGAAGCCTGTCTTCAGGATGAATAATATTGGAATGTGTCCTAATGGCATAACAATCTGTTCCTTCATCTCTAAGTATTAAAAAACACTTTTTTATTCTTCTTTCAATATATGGTCTTATGAATTTCTCTGTTTTTTCGGGTCTTACATTCTCCAGAAATTCCTTAAGGCTCCTTTCTCTTGAAAAGAGTTTGTAAATATTCTTATCTGAATACTCATTGGTTATTCTGACAAGTTCTATCTCTTCATTTTCAAGTAAGCTTAATGTGTCATCGGATGGATATGGAGAAAGTGATTCTGTCAATATACAGTATTTTTTCCCCGGGACATCTGACACAATATATGGCATAAATAATTTTCCCCATAGCCTGTGTGATGTCAGAATAAGGACAAATCTCCTGTTTGTATCGGAATGAGAAGAATCCAATGAAAAGTTTATAAGCGAATAAAGGTATAAAGAGCTTTAAGAATTGGCAAAGTAAAAAGAAAATAAATTCTTCTTAGTTTTGAACTGAATTGAGGAAGATAATTCATATTGACATGGATGCATTTTTTGCATCTGTTGAGCAGCTTGATAATCCCGAACTGCGTGGAAAGCCTGTTGCCGTTGGTGGAAGCGGTGAAAGGCATGTGGTTGCTTCTG
>CAZPMM010000044.1:7276-9165 GCA_964587405.1 uncultured Rikenellaceae bacterium | reverse complement strand
TGATCCAAAATCACATCTATGGATGAACGTCCGGAAACAGGTACTTCCTTTGTCAGGTAACCTATAAAAGAAAAGGTAAGTACAGCATCGGGATCTGAAACAGTGATAGTATACTGTCCGTTAATATCTGTAAGAACACCAATTGTCGTACCTTTTACCAATATATTAACTCCTGGCATTGGTTCTCCTGTATCAGCATCGGTAACTTTACCGGTTACATTTGCCTGCTGTACTTCTGCTACCTGCTCATTCCTGGTATCGAAATTAAACTTTGTTGCCTGAGAATACTCAGTGGCAGAAACCTGAAATACAAACACTATCAGGAAAAACAATGTGAATTTCAATTTTAGCAATATTTTCTGACTGTTCCCGCTTTCCGCGGATATCAGGCCCTGATTTTTTTTCATAGATTAGTTTGTTTTTAATTAATATTTGGTGTACTAACACCGTTAATTACATGACAAGCCAGTGTGATGTTTCAGCATTTGCCGGCTTTCTGATTAAAAGGTTAAGTTTATATCATAGGCCTCCGGTTTTAATGACTAAAGGTAAAATTAACTCACGAATATAATAAATTTTAAATTTCGCCTTTAATTGATAATTTGTACTTTTTCATGCGGAAAACGGTTTTTTGCTTTCAAAAGATTTTGTGTCCGGCTATGTTCCTCATACATTAGTCTCTTCAGTTGGTTGAATACCATTGACAGATGAATGTATGATCATCTTAAAAGTTATAATTATCTTCCGGATATCTTCATTCAGGGTACCATCAAACACTACAGACTAAAAACTCTGATAATAACATTAAATTACATGACGGGTTCAGGTTGTCTTTCCTCCAAGACTGGAATCAGAAGATCAGATTTGTCAAAGTAGTGTGTATGAAGATATTGTTCTGCAACTGGTCCTCCGGGTTTTCCAAGGAACTCTTTATAGATCGAAATAACCTCAGGGTTTTCATGACAAAACCGGGTTGTAGCCCGGGAATCAGCTGATTCAAGAGCTCTGATGCGATCTTCAAGATTAGCAATGTTTAAAGCTGGTTGCCCGGCACCCCCTACACAACCTCCCGGACATGACATTACTTCAATGAAATCATATTCACATGTACCATCCTTAACCTGTTCCAGAAGCAACTGGGCATTTCTCATTTCATAACACACAGCAACCTTAAGCGTGACTCCATCAATATTAACTTCTGCACTCTTAATCCCGCTAAGTCCCCATATATTATTTAATTCAACAAGATTCATCGGTGGATTCTTTCCTGTAATATTGAAATGGGCAGTCCTTATAGCGGCAGCCATAACTCCTCCGGTGTTACCAAAAAGTTTACCTCCACCCGATGCTGTTCCCATCAGTGAATCAAAAGAACCTTTTCCTGCTGAAAAATCTATATTGCGTGAATTTAACATGATTGACAGCTCATTGGTAGTAATTACAAAGTCAGTACTTCGCATACCGTTTGTTGTGAGCTCTTCCCGAGTAATTTCGTATTTCTTTGCTGTACATGGAGCAATGGCAACATGTATTATATTATGAGGGTCGATCCCGTTTTTCTGCGCAAAATAGGTTTTTACCATAGCACCCTGCATAACTATAGGACTTCTTGTCGTAGATAAATGATTTATCAGTGATGGGTAAAAAATCTCAACATATTTAACCCATGCAGGACAGCAACTTGTAAAGAGCGGCAGGTTGACTTTTCCTTCAATCTTTTTCTGCAACTCATGGGCTTCTTCCATAATAGTCAGATCGGCACTGAAGTTAGTGTCCAGCACATAATCAAAACCTAAAGAACGGCAGGCACCGGCAATATTTTCTGACAAATAAGAGCCGGAAGGCATATTAAAGTAATCACCAATACCAGCTGGTACAGCCGGTGAAAT
>CAZPMM010000044.1:0-7266 GCA_964587405.1 uncultured Rikenellaceae bacterium | reverse complement strand
TGAAGCTATAACAATCTTTGATGGGTTATCAATGGCATCCAATACATCCTGCCAATTATATTTTTCCGACAAAGCCCCATATTTACAGTTCTTTATGCAAGACCCGCAATTAATGCAAACATGATGAGTTTTGGAAGCTTTATATGTGCCATATACTTTTTGTACATCCCTGCAAACAGCTATACATTCGCGGCATCCCTTGCATTTTTTCTCATACCTGGCTATTGCAGGATTGTTCGCCTGTATCGGCAAGTAGTAATCCGATGCTTTCTGCAGAAAAAGATAATCCAGACATGGAGTGAACCAGGATGCTCCAAGAGCTATTGATCCATTATAAAGTATTGCCTTCTCAATAAATTTTCGCCTGTTAATTTTATCCATACACGTAATTAATTTAACAATAAACTCTCTATGTTAAATAATCATTATGATCATATCCTGGTTTCCTTCATTTAAAAATATACCTGTTTCCAATGCAATGTTAATGATTATTTTCATCACCATGTTTCATCACCATGTTTGGCGATCCATTCTTTCGCGTATTCAACTGCCTGAAGATTTTTATTAACAAGAGGTGTGCAGTGAAAGATCATACCCTCTATTTGTCTCTCTTTGTACAACCGGAGTGCATAATCGAGCTGTTTGACCATAAAATTCTGGTCCAGTTCTTTTCTCCCACCGAAATCCCACATGTATATACCAAGTAACGTCGGTTTATCGGGAACCAGCGACCGGTATTTCTTAAAGTTTTCTTCTATCATCTGAATGTCAGCTCCGGTCCATATCCAAAGAGAGACTACATCAACATATTTCATCACCGGTTGAATTGACGGATGCAGTTGATGTGTATACAGAACAATTGCAAGATCAAGACGTCGTTTATAGGCCAGCGTCTCATCATAAAGTTGTTTCATCTCATCCATGGAAAGAGCTGCAGGCGCAGCTTCTTTGGAATCTTCAGATAGCGACCTGGCATCGATGTGGAAGAAATCGTCAAGAAAATAACCGCCAAGGTTAGGCATTTTGTCACGCAGGCTGAGAACATAGTCTTTTACAGTTTGATAAGACTTGTTGGAACCCATGGCAAGTGCCCAGGCAATACGCTTAACATCTTTAAACTGCTTATTATATTCTTCATCCCTGGGAATTCCTGATCTTCTGATTACACAAACATTAGGAATTCCCATATACCTGATAGCATCGGCCATACTGATTGAAGGACTTACAGGTATATTATATCCGTTATCAGGTCCATCATAGTCTCCTGTATCGTGGCCCCACATCCACAGGCGATCCTGTAATCTGTTTTCATAAGAGCGGAGGTTGACATATACAGAACGGCTGCATCCATATCCGAACGACATGCCCCATGATGCTAATGCACCGGCACCGGTTAAGACCGATGCATTTTTAAGAAATTCTCTTCTGTTGATCATAGTTCATTATTTGAGTTTTGCAGTTCTCTATCTGAGCAGTATCCGGCTAAAAGAATAAAAGACAGGTATGCCTTCTTTTATCCATTAAGATTACTGTTCTTTTTGTATTCAAGGTAAAGTTTCTTTCCGAACCATGGAGCTCCTACCTTGTCGAAGAATTTTGCCCTTTTTTCAAGATATCTTTGAGATGGCTTTTCAAATAACGAGATAATGATTCCCAATAAAACTACCATAGGGCTTATTATCACATAATACCGGAACATCCAGGTATTGAGGTCAAGATTACCGGCATCACTGTGCCACAGTAAAGAACCAAATCCTGCAAGGATAGCTATAATGGTAGTGATCCAAACCGCTTTCTCGCCCGTTCGCCACCAGAGGAAACCTCCCAGGGCAGGGAAAAAGAGTGAAGCCATAAATATGTTCGCCACAAAAAGGGTATTAATAACCTGGTCAACAACTGTCACGGAGATAATGATTGTTATTATGGCGACAGCTATTGTTACTATCCGGGAAACTCTCAGAAGTTTTCTTTCTGAAGCTTTTTTGTCAATTAACCTGTTAAATACATCGGTTGTTGCAATAGATACAATGTTGTTCCAGATAGTACTCATAGTTGTCTGGCCCACTGCAAAGATCACGGCAAGCGTCAACCCTTTAATACCTACAGGCAGCCAGTGATTTATAGCCACGGCGAGCGACTGTTGCGGATCTTCCAGATCGGGAAAACCTACTTTTACATACGCGGCAGTCTGAATAGCAAATCCATAGAATACAACTATAAGGATAGTACCTATCATCATACTGGTATAAGCTATCTTTTCGTTCCTGGCAGCCGACATGAGCTGGGCATACCATGGAGCCTGCATATAGATCAGGAATAAAAGGAAATAAGTTGCAAGAATAAAGCTGAATGGCATAGGAGGAGTATTCCACATTCCAACAGGACTGACTTTAAGGTATTGAGGTTCAAAGACTGTTTCCAGTCCTCCCAGCTCTATTGCATGGTGTCTGGTGAAATACCACATAAGCGGAAGGGCTATCAGGGTTACTATAAAGGATAAAGTGTTGGTATGAGCAACTGAGGTCAATCCACCTACCACACTGAAGATCAAAACGGTGACCGATATGAGAATAACGGTTGCGGTAAGTGAAATGCCAAGGGTAGAGGCAAAAATGATCCCCACTGCCCTGAGATATGCCGGAGAAAATAATATAAGAAGTGTAAGGATCATAAATGTCGTCAGCAGCCGGTAACTTTTGTTATACCGCATCTCAAACATTTCGATTATGGAATTGGCGTTGATCCTTTTCCATCTTTTCGCAACAAAAAAAGTGTAACATACAAATCCAATGAACATCGATAAAAGCATCAACTGGGCATATAGTCCGGCCTGATATCCATAGCTTGAATAGCCCACCATTGTAGCTGTGTTGAATTCGCACATCACAATTGTTGCAACGAGTACGAACAATCCAAGGCTATGTCCTGCAACAAGGAATCCGGCGCTGTCCTTCACATTACGCGATTTGTAAATCCCGTAAACAACAACTCCTACAATATAGAATATAATTATCAGAAGATCGGTTACACTTATTTTCATTATATTTTAATTTTTAAGTAATTATAACAAATAACAATACTATAATTTTCATAGTGAATCTCACATTCCCGATTGATCTGTATCAATTTATATATTTAAAAAACATAATTGTTTCAATTATTCTCTGCATAATTTTTTTAATTGCGATTTTTATTTTTCACTTGTCAGGATTATAAATTATTTTTCACTGTTGTCATGGATAAATATTGAAGAACCCGAGGACATTTTGTCCCTATAACTCTTTTGTGTAGCTTTAATTTGCTAAAAACTCAGTTACACGTGGCTAAAAGTACACACTTTTTTGGATAGTCGGTTTTCGGACAACTGATTTCTTTAATTTAACAATAGAATTATATCAGAAGCCAGTATTAAATGTAAATCCCGGAACCACACCCATTATTTTGCATAGAGGAACCTGAAAACTTTCTGCATCCAGATTTACTATTACAACTTTGCGAAGAGATCAGAGAATATTCCGAAAGAAGCTGGACAAGTATTTGTATCAAGTCATCCACCAGATTTTGTGAACAGTTTAAAAACTGAGTAACTATTCTTTCTAGTCAAGGAAAATGGATTTACAAATATCAAAACAGCATAAGAAGATTCTGTTGTAAAAGAATTGGCAGAAGATAACCGGTTGGGATTGTTGTGCCCAATCATTATATAATTTTTTTTCTTATCCCGTAAATCCAACTAATTACAATTTTTCTTATTTTGGATCAGCTTAACAATTACAAAAAATTTAATTATAAATCGATCATTAATATTTTTTAAAATGAGGAAAAGCAAAGAAATATCACGAAGGAATTTTATCGGAGCAACATCGGCACTGGCAACTGGTTTAATAGTTGTCCCTTCACATACAATTTCAGGATTAGGCCATAAAGCTCCAAGCGATAAATTAAACATTGCAGGAATAGGAATTGGAGGCATGGGAAGTCGTAATCTACAGAAAATGGCTAACGAAAATATTGTTGCTCTTTGTGATGTTGATTGGGGTAAAAACAGGAGAAATAATGTTCCTGAAGTTTTTGCCACTTATCCGAAGGCAGCGAAATACTATGATTGGCGCAAAATGTACGATGAAATGGGTAAATCAATTGATGCAATAATGTGTGCAACAGCCGATCACACTCATGCAATTATCACTGCTAATGCCATTACATTGGGGAAACATGCATATACACAGAAACCACTGACGCATAGTGTTTATGAATCCAGACTTTTAAAAAAGCTTGCAGCAAAGTATAATGTAGCTACTCAAATGGGTAATCAAGGATCTTCTATGGAAGGGACAAGGCTTATTTGTGAATGGATCTGGAATGGAGAGATTGGTGAAATAAAAAAGATCGAAGCTTACACTAACCGGCCAGTATGGCCACAACCACTTCCAACTCCTGCTGAAGCTCAAACTGTTCCGGAAACTTTAAAGTGGGATCTTTTCATAGGTCCGGCAAAATTCAGACCTTTTCACGAGGTTTATCATCCTCATGATTGGAGGGGATGGTGGGATTTTGGATTAGGTGCCTTAGGAGATATGGCTTGTCATGTTATGCATCCTATATTTGCTGCAATGAAGTTACAGTACCCTACAAGTGTGATTGGTAGTTCTTCCCAATTTACAAATGATAGTGGGCCTGTGGCCGAAATAGTTCATTTTCAGTTTCCTGCACGAAAAAAACCTGCGGATATAAAAATAAATCTGCCGGAAGTTCAAGTATCATGGTATGACGGAGGTATTAAACCACAATTCCCTTCTAACTGGCCGGCTAATAGAATTCAGAATTCTGGTGTTTTATTTTACGGAACCAAAGATACTTTAGTATGTGGTGAATATGGTACTGATCCAATTCTACTTTCCGGCAGAGTTCCCAATGTACCTAAAAAACTCAGACGCATTGAAGTCTCTCATGAAGAAGATTGGATACGTGCTTGTAAAGAAAGCCCTGGCAATCGTGTGGCAACAGCTTCTGACTTTGCCGAGGCAGGAACATTCAACGAAATGGTTGCTATGGGAATTTTGGCAGTCAGGCTTCAAAGTTTAAATAAAGTCCTCTTCTGGGATGGACCAAATATGAGATTTACAAACATAAGCGACAATGATAAATTGAAGCTAAGCAGAACTGAATCTATATCAGCTAAAGCTTTTGCTGATGAATTAATTAAACATACTTACCGTACTGGATGGTCTCTGCCTCCAATGCCAGCCTAACTAATTGAATTTTAAAAATATAAATGATTTGAAAGTGAAAAAGATCCCATTATTTAAAACAAGTGTTTTAATTGCAATTATGTCTTTAATAACATATAGTTGTGGTGTAAAAGACAAGGATGGCAATACTTATAAAACCATTAAAATAAATAATCAAGTGTGGCTGAAAGAAAATCTTAATGTTAGTACATTCTGTAATGGAGATATTATTCCGGAAGCTAAGACTGAGCAGGAATGGGAACAAGCAGGTCAGGAAGGAAAACCTGTATGGTGTTATTCTGATGATCCTGAAAGTGATGAAAAACTTGGAAAATTATATAATTGGTTTGCAGTAAATGATCCGAGAAAAATAGCTCCTGAAGGCTGGCACATACCATCAGATGAAGAATGGGGTCAGTTGATAAATTTCTTGGGAGGAGCAGAAATTGCAGGTTCAAAACTTAAACATACGAATGGTTGGAGCAGAGATGGAAATGGCACGGATGAAGTTGGGTTTTCAGCTCTGCCTGGCGGTACCCGGGCCAATAATGGTTTATATAATGATTCAGGAACGGGGACTATAGGTTGCTGGTGGTCATCTACCGAGACTTATAATCAATATGCATGGGTTAGATATATGAGTTTTACAGACGGACGGATATATAAGGATTACTATTATAAACAATATGGTTTTTCCGTCCGGTGCATTAAAGATTAATATTATGAAAAATCAACTTAACCGTCGTCGTTTTGTAAAAGAGGCAGCAATAACTTCAGCTGCTGTTGTTGTCGCTAATGGATTAAATGCTTCTGTTCCAAATGACTCTTCCGGAATATCAAAAACAGATCAAACAATGAAAAAGGGAAGTGACTCTCTGCTATTAACTGATGGCCTTTGCAATCCTGCAATCACTATGCGTCCATGTCAGCTTTTAAGCACTGTATGCATTAAAGGCGGTGCAAAATGTCCTCTGATAGAAACAGAGAAAGCCAAAAAAATCCTTTCAAGGCTAAAGAATGATCCTACGACTGCAATTCGTCTTGTGTCTCATGTTGATGAAATACCTCACTTCACAATGCTCAAAGAGAGTGATTTCTCTTCGCCTGATGTAAATGATGTGATTAATCGTAAAAGGGATCTGGATGTCCTTCAACGTCTTGGCCTGGTTCCCGGCGATACGCGCAGGGCACGCTATTTATATGAGCTTCTTTTTACACGAATAAAATCAACTCAGAACTTGTGTGCCTATGAAACAAAATCATGGGAGGGATGTGAATTAGCCTATAGTGGCATTTACGAAAAGGTAATTGAAAAAGGCTGGCAGGAAATTGTTTATCAACGGTCAAAAAGTGAAATGGCTGAATTCCGACAGAGAAATGAGAATGAAATTAATAAGACTAACCGGCTATTTATCAGGCCACATCATCTTATGTGCTTCAGCTGCTATTACGACGGAGGAAAAGGACAAGTATCGCGTTCAAATGATACACTTTTTGAAATATGGCAGCGAATAAAGAATAATCCTGATATACTTGTTACTCTGGTTGAATCCACTTGTATGGCTTGCGATTGTTGTGATGGTTTTTATCCTCCTACGGGACGTTGCGTTCATTCATGCGGATTAATAAGGGATTATTACAAAGATTTAATTGTGTTTCAAAAAATGGGACTTATGCCTGGGGCTACCATGAAAGGCAGGGAAGCTTTTTCATTGTTATTTGAAAAAGTTCACTCAACAAAAGATGTTTGCGGTTATGGAGATGGTATTGTGCGGTCGAATGAATGGGAAATATGCGGAAACCATGAGGGCAATCCCGGTTATGCAAGAACACGAATCACGGGAGTGTTTTAATTTTATTTGTAAATAAAATCTGTTAATAATTATCATCTATTTGAATATACAACAACCGAAAGAACTACATCAAATGGTATTTATATCTTAGAAATAAATCAAAACGAGTTTATTAGCCATGAAAGGATAAAAAAAGATGACATAAGGCCACCTTTCTACTGTATATCTGTCAACCTTATTGC
>CAZPMM010000043.1:0-9207 GCA_964587405.1 uncultured Rikenellaceae bacterium | reverse complement strand
GCGTGTCAAAGATCGTCAAATCACAAATTGAAGGCAATTCATAATTCACATTTCACAACTATATAGATGTATTCACTAAGATCTGGAAAAAAGCAAAACTATGAATACAAAAAGAGAAAAGAAACAGGAATAAAGTATCCGTATTAAAATGTTCCCTAAGATATTGAGTAGCCCTGTAAAGCTGATTTTCAACCGTTCTTTTCGACAAATTGAGCTTTTTGGCAATTTCCCCGTTGGATAATCCTTCTTCCCTGCTCAAAAGAAAAATTAGCTGGCGTTGTTCAGGCATTTTCATAACCAAATCATTAAGTCTGGAAAGCATGTCGTTCCAAATCACTTCATGCCATAAAGATTTAGCACCCGGTAAAAAATTCTCTTTTGTGCAATCAAGAAATGCTTTTTCAATATTTTTCTTCCGGATAAAATCATATACACAATTGACAGCTATCTTAAAAATATAGGCTTTAACATTCCTTGAGGGATCAAGATTTTGTCTATTTTCCCAAACTTTCAGGAAAACATCCTGCATTAATTCTTCTGCATCAGGTTTACATTTAAGATAGGCAAGTGCAAAACGGTAGATCTTCGAACCATAAAGCTCAAATAATTCACCGAATGCCTTCTTCTGGCCAGCTTTTAGGTTCACAATCAGCTCACTACTCATATGATCCAGCCTGGTCAAATGTTAAAATCTATTTACGATTATGTACAAATTTACTTTTTATTAATGATTATAATAATCGTTCTACTCTTTTTAAACATCTAAAAACCATGTAACCGGGAGATAAAAATATGTTCTTACATCTCACGATACTCACCCCAATCTACCTTCTCTTGGGGCTCCATAATCACCCAGATGCAAGGTGATAAATGACTTGTCCGGCTCAATACCGGTCGGCCCGGTGCCAACCTGCTATGTTGACTGAGTATATCCGGAAGTTTTTATTATCAGCAATGGATTAATTACCAGCAAGATAAGTTTTTAATTATTATATAATATTTTTTTCAGGTATTATAACACTTCGGAGAATTTTTTTGTTCACAACTGAAACCACAGCAAAATGGCCTTTAAACATTTTGTTTTTATGTCCCTGCCGGATTATCATGGATCCCGAGTTTTCCATTGACATTATATAATCTGATCCTTTGGCTGTTTCAACCATGATTATTCCTGAAGGGTCAATTAATTTCACATTTCGAACAAACGGAGAATTACCTTCATAAGCTTCAAATACCGAAATGAATGTTTTTATAGCCGGGCCGGAACATCGTCTGATAAAATAAGGAATAACAGTTCCTGAATCAGAGTTTTTCCAGTCACGCTGTCCCCAGCCATCAGCAACAAATACCTGTTCATTATCCTGACCTGCCGACCATGCGGTGCAATTCATTTTCCCATTACATTTCCACTTAACCCTCCATGTTCCGTAATTATTGCCTTTCCGTATATTCTTAAAATCGTAAAGCTTCTGGTCGTCAGCATGTTGTAATTCAAGATCATAAACTTCATAATTTTTGTCAGAACAATGGAAAACATAATCCCGGATTGTTCCGCCCTTAACCCTGAAAAAGTCTATTATATAATTTTGTCCGTTACCATGGTCGATAATTGCTGAAGCCCGTCTGTATAAAGCTGCTTCCGGGTAAGCTGCGGATTCCATTTCAACAAATTTTACATTTTCCGCAGTATTGAAATAAAGTATTTCACCTCCCCTATTCCTGGTTGCCTGGTTTTTTTCATCAACTACCACAGTATTGTGGGCAACAGTCCGCATGTTTTGGATCTTCTGCGGGTGATCCCATAAATAACCGGGATCTGACAATATTTCATATCCCTTTTTCCAGTAATAGATATTCAGGCTGTCAAAGTCATGATGATTCCCCCAGTGGCTTCCATTCATCAGCAAAAGGCTTTCTCTTCCGTCGGACCCTGTTCTGAGATGAGCAATACGCAGATCAGGCGGGAGCCAGTCGGTGAATTTCAATCCGGGGGTACTGATGTTTTCAAGACCGGGTTTGCGGTAATAAAATGAAAATGATGAGAATCCTGCAGGTTTTATAAGATCATAAGGAAGTGAAAGTACAGGTTCGTCATCAGGATAAGCTGCCTGGTCATAAAAACTGAACTTCTCTGAACCGCTGTGAAGCGCAAGGTCACTTCCGCAAACTTCTTTGAGCAGGGAAAGATAATCAGATCTGTCGGGATAATTATTAACCATTAGTTCTATATACGATACGTCGAGGCATGTTGACCTGAACGAATCGGCGTAAGGCGGATAACGAAGATCGCCCTGCAGCCCCCTGAAAAAAGCATCAAATACTTTTTTAAATGAAGTATTATTATACAGATCAAGTTTTTCAATTCTTGTATCGGAATTAGTGCCAGAATAACCAGGCGGATCAGAATAACCGAGGGAAGCCTGAGCCATATCCCATATCCCTCCAAGCGTCATCAGACCATAAAAAGGAGATTCGCTTGACGTTCCATCAGGAAGGAACCAGCCGTTAACGGTATTTTCAAAGCATTCCAGTCCAAATCTGACCAGTCCCGGATGACCGGTGCACATTCCAACCAGTGCCGCCGCAGTACGGTTACTGACTGATTTGTTATTTAACTTCTTGTCACATACTGCCAGAATAGTACTTTCGAGAAGAAGATCTTTTTCAATTTTTACTTTCTCATCTTCAGAATAAAGATCAGCGCCTGAAGAAGTTTTGGCGCTGCAGGTCATATCATAAGCAGAAGTTATCTTTCGGATAAAATCTGACTCCAGACCGACACCGCTTGCCCGTCCTGCACTCCAGTAACCGGTCCACAGACTATTGTCAGGTTTGTTTGGCGGGGGACAGATCTCAGGTTCGGGCAGGTTGCCGATATACATCGACGCAATGCGGGGATCCATATCTGCATATTCTCCATAGCCTACATGAACAAGCCAACGGGGATAGCAATCTGCAAACCGAAGAAGTATTTTACGGCAGGAATCTGCATATCCTGCATTACCCGTCAGAAGATAACCCTCTGCAAGAGTTCTGCAATAATTCGCTATCCACTGTACTTTCCGCGATCGTATATTAGCCCTGAAACTTGGCCGGCCTGATTTATATCCGAATATTTCGAAAGGCTCTCCTCCGAAATATGTCAGATACCCGGGTCTGCCCCATTTAGTTTCAATGATTATTTCTTCAGGATAATTGCTGTTCGGGAAGATAGTACCGCATATATCGCATTTCAACTGTTCCGGATCATCTATTTTCCAGTTCCATAAACCATGTGGATGTACCGGTTTTCCCTTATCGCGGCAAGCCGGACAGGGTGTCCAGAGAGGATCTCCGGGAGTGGTATCTTCAATCATCCTCTTCAGGAAAGATGGTTCAATAAGGCTGAAATACCTGTTAATGATCCTCTCCACCCTTGAGGCATATTCACCGGCCCATTTGTATCTCCTTATATTTTCACGCGCATATTCAAGATTGACGGATTTTATGGTAAGACAGGGATGCCTGACCTGATTGCGGTATTTTTCCCATGGCGACCAGTCAAAAAGTGGTTCATCAGGCCATGAACTACAACTGTTACTTTTCCCGGATAAAACCTGTGGAATTCCAAGACAAAATCCGGTCCCGGCAGCGGTTATGCTTCCTAAAAATTTTCTCCTCGAATAGAGACTCATGATTAATTATAGATTAAATTTCCTATCCTGATTACCGGATCCAATTAATTCTACTTCTTACAGATTGCTTACTTAAAAAAGATTTTTCTGCTTTCTTACCCCTTACCCTAAAGTAAAGGGAGAAAGCAGAAAAATCAATCTGCATCCCTTGTTATCTTATCAGTATAGGATTTTCACGGAATACACTAAGGAAAATCAAATACTTATAAGACAACTCCCGCGGTCCTGTTTATAAATTAGCAGTTACTACTGCTTGATAATTGAAGTACTATAATTATAGTAGTTACCGGCAGCGTTGGTACGTCCTGCAGCACGGATATAATACTTTTTACCGGAAGTCAGACCAGTAATGGTAAAGGTCATCTCTCCACTTGTAAGGTCCAGTGAAGTAACTGTTTCTGTCTTTTGACCGCCTCCGAAAAATGTATACATGTTAGGATTATCTATTGTGCTCCAAACAACACATAACTGATTTAAAGTTTGTTCTGCATGGACTTTGGTGTATTCAACTTTTACTGTGGCTGAAGAAGCATCTGAACTCTGCAGTGTGGCTTTGAGTCTTACATTTGGAAGAACTTTAATTTCAACCTCAGTATTTTTCGTAATCTCTAATCTCATTGTATCCTGCACCATTTTGAAGGCGCCAACGGCAAATATCCTATAATTTCCCGGAAACAGGGCAGCATTAACAAAATGACCATCAGGATATGAATTACTCAGAATAGGTTGTTTTGAATTCCCTTCAAAAATCTGGATTACAGTCCCACTGTTTACTCCACCGTTTTGGATCATTTCACTGGTTTCATTGTCAATCACCTTACCTGACAAAGTTGCATTAGGCTCGTCATAATTATCAATAGAACATCCTGCAATTGATAATAATATCATCAATAAATATATTATATTTTTCATCTTTCTGTTCATTTGTATTATTCCTGTTACCATCCCGGATTGTTTATGATATTTTTATTAGTGCTGATGTATCCCGAGAGATTACTATAATTATCTTTTTCTTCCCAGACTCTCGATAAACCACCATCCAGAGGGTACCCGCTCATCTTTTCGAAGATATATTTATAACCCGATCCTGTATATTTCAGATATGGATACAGACCGTGCATATAAGTATTCTTAAACAAATCATTTCCTATTCTCCAGCGTCTGATATCCCAGAATCGTTTATCTTCAAATGCGAGTTCCACTCTCCTTTCGTTACGAAGCCTTTCAATAGTAAGTTCGTCCACGGTGAGTGTCCTGATACCTGCACGTCTTCTTATCTGATTTACTGCATCGAGTGCATTACCCTGGTTCTGTGATAGTTCGAGTGCAGCTTCAGCGTAATTCAGCAATATTTCAGCATACCTGATCTCTACATAGTTCTGGTCAGAATATCTAGGTTCAACAACGGCTTTGGAAGGATTTGTTATTTTTCTTATATAAAATCCTGTTTTTGTATAATTACCTGTCGGGAATGGCCCGTCCATACCAACCTGTAGAACTGCAGGATCTTTAGGAAAAGGTACGCTTTCAGTTGCATAAAGAGTTCCATCGGTATCATAAACACCCCGGTAAATCTGAACTGCTCTGCCAATGTATGGGGTACCGGAACGGAATATACTTGCTGTAAAACGTGGGTCCTTATCTTTATAAAGATCATCAGGAGAATCGAATTCCTTACCCTCAACATCAAGGATACCCGGACTTCCGTCCTTATATTCATAAGCTTCAACCTGTTCGAGAAGCGGGCATATTGCACTCCCCTGATTGGTGGTAAAACCTTCGGGAATATTCAGATTATCCCAGCTGTGAACCATGTCGGGAAAGCTGTAAGCTTTCTGGAAAATGATCTCCTTGTTCCCTTTATCAATGAATATTTGCTGGTAATTAGTTGCAGGGTCTCCAGATTGGCTTGCCGGACTAAATAACTTATCATATAAACCGTATTTAGAGCTTTGCATTACAGCATTGGCTGCATTCATTGCTTCCGTGAAATAAGTGTTAGCCTTGGAAGACGGAATGCCAACCAGTCCGTTTAACTGAACATTCCCATATTTTGCTATTGAACCGGCATATAGCATTGCCCGTGATTTCAGTGACTGAGCAACGAGTTTGGTTGCCCTGTTCGCATTACTTGCATCCCATGAATCAGGCAGATCAGCTATTGCAGCATTTAATTCTGCGAGAATAAAATCATATAATTGCTCTTCGGTATTCCTGGGAACCTGTAACTCTTCAAGATTATTATCAAATACCTGTACTTCCTCAATTATCGGCATGCCGCCATATTTCTTCGCTAGGTCGAAATAATAAAAAGCCCGTATAAAACGACATTCAGCAATATATTGCTTGATCCTTTCTGCTGAAATGGTAGCGGTCTGAACTCTTTCGATAAAATAATTTGCTTTCCTTATCCACGAATACATGCCGGTATTAAGAGCATGGGCATGGTTACCATAATTACTTACAGGAGGATTTTCCTCGTGATATGAGGATTCATCAGTAAGATTTGCCAGATGCGGATTACCAGAAAATCCTATCGGAATGGCGTTGTATAATGCAGCAAGGTAGATATCGATCAATTGTTCCGAAACCCAGACATCTGCATCCGAAACCATATTTAACGGTTTTCTATCCAGAGTGTCCTTAATACAACCTGATAGAAATAATACTGTTAAAAAGAGTATGATTATTTTGCTTTTCATAATAGCTCATTTAAAAAGTTATATTGATACCAATATTGTAAGTTTTCTGCTGAGGATAGTAGGATAACCTGCCGGAAGGAGTTTCCGGATCTATTGGTCCCAGGCTGGAAAGAGTAATCAGATTCTGTCCGCTTAATGACACAGCCAGTCCCTCAATGCCGTTCCTCTTAAAGAACTCTGTTGCCAGGTTATAGCTCAGGCTTAAGGATTTCAGACGCAGGTATGTAGCATCGAGAAGCCAGAATGATGAATTAAGCTTATTATTGGGTGCGCCATCATTAATGGTTGCAGGATATTTTCCCGGTACCCACTCTGAATCGGGATTCCATGGATCAGCTTTATGCCACCTGTCCATAAAATAAGCATAACAATTCATCCCATTAGCAAACGGTTGTATCAAAAAATGCTGTTGCTGGATATTAAAATTGGAGGCACCCTGCCAGTTCATGTCAAGAGTGAATCTTTTCCACATAGCATTAAATCCCAGTCCATAGTTTATTTCGGGTGTTTGTCCTCTTCCAATAATCTGAATATCTCCGGCGTCTATTACTCCGTCTTTGTTGAAATCATCATATTTAATATCCCCGGTCTAAGGGTGGAATTTGCCCTTGCATCCTGTATTGGTGATGAATAAATATCTTCCATTGACTGGAATTGTCCTATTGCTTTATAACCCCAGTAAAGGTTGTTCCACCTGTTTGCGCCGTTATATCTCCAGTTATCATACTGGTTATTGAATGTTCTCTGTTCAAGGTGCCGGTTTTTAAGCCTTGCATATGAAAAATTAGATGATATCCTGTAGATAAATTCACCTACTTTATTGGAATGGCCGACCATAATCTCAAAACCTCTTGCATCATCAGAGTTCAGGTTTTCATAAGGCAGAGTTGCCCCGAAGGTACTAGGTAGCTGTGTGGTCCTCCTTGCCAGCAAACCTTCCCTTTTACGGTAAAATACGTCTGCTTCAATTTCCAGTAGATGCTTCCACAGGCTAATATCAACGCCGAGGTCAAAGATCTGGCTTTCTTCCCATGTTATATTGGGATTCGGAGTACCTGAATCAACCATTCCTTTTGTTACAATGGATCCTCCGTAAATATAAGTGCCCGATGGATAGGTATATCCTGTAAGGAATTGGAAATTACCTGTGTTATCACTACCAAGGTTACCCCAGGAACCACGAAGTTTCAGGTTGTCAATAGAGCTGAAATTATTTTTAATGAAGCCTTCTTCCGACAGTCTCCATCCAAGAGATATACCTGCAAAATAACCCCATCTCTTATCAGGCGGGAATTTTGCAGAACCGTCATAACGGAAACTGTATTCAAAAAGATATTTCCCCGCGTAGTCATAATTCAAACGGCCTACATAACTTTCCCTTCCGTTATCGGAAGCGGTTCCGGTATTACTTTTCCCGGCATCGGGGCCTGCAAAAATCTGATCAATGGGAAGAACATAATTAGTCCTTGATGCCTGTGTACTTACTGACTCATCCTCGCTGACCTCATAAAGCAACAGCGCCTTAATATTATGAACGGAAGCAAATGTTCTCTGATAATCGATGGATGATTGTATCCGCGAAACTGAAGTTTTCCAGTTGGTCATAATAAGCTGGTCAGTACCACGCGATCCAACCTGCGTAGAAGTCTGGGTTTCCTTATTCCAGGTATAGGTTAAATACTTTTTCAACCACTGTTTTTCATCCTGGAAATACATATCTCGTGTGCCTCTCACGTGAACACCCAATCCCTTGACAAAAGGAATTTTGTAGTTAATGGTAAGAGCCCCTTCATAAACATTCCTGCGATCTTTTATATATCCGGTAAGATCCTTGTCAAGATATGCGGTCAGTCCGTAATTGGTAGAAGCTATTTTCCCGTCAGGGGTCTTGGGCTCAAAGATAGGCCAGGAATATTGCAGCCACGAAGCCATGAGGTAGGCACTCTGTATAAGATTATTACGGTTCTCAACCCTTCCACCGAACTCAACAGATATATCAAGGTTCTTATTGATAATTGCATCAACATTCGACCGGAAATTATATTTTGCATAGTCCTGATTTTCTCCTTCCCACATGGAAGCCTGTGTCATTTGTCCAAGGAGGAAGAAGTATTTGATATTTTCACTTCCGCCCCTGAGCGAAATATTCTGTTGAAGCTGAGGAGGATAATCCCTGACAAAATAATCATAATAATCAAAATTGGGATAATCCGGATCAGTACCCAACCGGAATTTTTCTATTTCCTCTTTGGAATAAATAGGTGTTCCTCCAAGATTTACGGCTGCATCATTTTTCAATGTAGCGTATTCTGCGGAATTTACCAGACGAGGATATTTTGTAACATGCTGAACGCCATAGTTCATTGTATAATTAAACAATGGTTTCCCTATTTTCCCTTTTTTGGTTGTGACCAGGATGACCCCATTACCTCCGCTGACACCGTAAACAGCTGAAGAAGCAGCATCTTTCAGGATGGTAAAACTTTCTATTTCATTAGGATCAAGCCTTGAGAAATCCCTTCCAACAACTCCATCAACCACAACGAGTGCATTTGAAAAGCCCCGGATTGACAGTGAAACGGCATCAAGACCGGGTTCACCACTACGCTGCAAAGGAATAAGTCCTGGAAGATTACCATACAACAGTGTAGATACGTTTGCTGAAGGAACAACTGATAATTTATCAGATGTGATCGAGGAGACTGCACCTGTCAGATTCACTTTCTTCTGTGTACCATAACCAACAACAACTACCTCTTCAAGTGCTTCCACGCTTTGATCCAAAATCACATCTATGGATGAACGTCCGGAAACAGGTACTTCCTTTGTCA
>CAZPMM010000042.1:0-9272 GCA_964587405.1 uncultured Rikenellaceae bacterium | reverse complement strand
GCTGTAAAATTAATTATTGATAATAATCAAGTCAAAGGTATTGAAACAATATTTGGTACTAGATTTATGTCAAAATCTGTAATATTAACTAATGGAACTTTTCTGAACGGTATTATTCATATTGGATTTAAAAAAATATCTGGTGGACGTGCCGGTGATCAGTCTTCGGTTGGTATAAGTGATCAAATGAGAGAAATGGGAATTGAAGTCGAAAGGCTCAAAACCGGAACCAGTTCGCGTGTGGACGGAAGGACTATAGATTTTGATAAAATGACCGAACAGAAAGGAGATTTTGATGTTAGAAAATTTTCATACATATCAGATGCTGAATACGTAAAAGATCAGAAAAGTTGTTATATAACATATACGAATAATGATGTACACGATGAATTAAGAAGGGGGATGAAATTTAGTCCACTTTTTACTGGAAGAATTCAGGGAAAAGGTCCTAGGTACTGTCCTAGTATTGAAGATAAAATAGTTACTTTCAGAGACAAGGAATTTCATCAATTGTTCATCGAACCGGAAGGGAGAGAAACAATTGAATATTATATAAACGGATTTTCAAGCAGTCTTCCGGTTGAATTTCAGTTAAACGCTCTCAGACTTGTAAAAGGTCTTGAAAATGTTGAAATATTCAGACCTGGGTATGCCATAGAATATGATTTTTTTCAACCCACACAATTAAAGCCAACTCTTGAATCTAAAAGGATTAAGAATTTATATTTTGCCGGACAGATAAATGGAACTACAGGATATGAAGAAGCTGCGGCGCAAGGTTTAATTGCAGGTATTAATGCTGTTCTTAAAATGAGGCAGAAAGAAAGCCTTATATTGGGAAGGGATGAATCATATATCGGAGTACTGATTGATGATTTAATAACAAAAGGAGTAGATGAACCTTACAGGATGTTTACTTCGAGAGCCGAATACAGAATTCTTCTCAGACAAGATAACGCTGATGAAAGGCTTACCGAAATAGGTTTTGCAACAGGGTTGGCTGATCGAGAAAGAATTGATAGATTAAACGAGAAAAAAGAGTTCGTAGAAGAAGTTATTTGGTTCTTAAAAAAGAAAAGCGTTAGTCCTGATATAATTAATGATTTCCTAAAAGAAAAGAAGACAAAAGAAATTAGTCAGAAAATAAAGGCTGTTAATATAGCATCAAGACCAGGAATAATGATAAAAGAATTATTAGAAATTATTGATGGGGCTAATGAGTTAAAAGTATTCAGGTCAGACAGGATCGCTGAAATTATTGACTCCGCTGAAATAAGAATTAAATATGAAGGATATATACAAAGAGAAAAGGCCATAGCAGAAAAAATTAAAAGGCTTGAGAGAATAAAAATTCCAAATGATATAAAATACAATGAGTTATTATCCATTTCCATAGAAGGAAGACAGAAACTACAGAGAGTTAATCCTGAAACTATTGGGCAAGCAGGTAGAATAAGCGGAGTAAGTCCTTCTGATTTGAATATATTATTAATGTACCTGGGAAGATAAAATGTTCCACGTGGAACATTTTTAAAATATTTTTTATTTTTTATTTTATGGTTTTTGTATCACAGATAAGAAGCAGAACAAATATAAGTACATCTTAGTTATAATATGAAGAAAGAAAGCGTAAAACAATGAATAAGATTTTGAACAGGAATGTTAGTTATAAATGAATAATTTAGATGGAAAGATAATTTTCATTGGGTAAGGGTTGTAGATAGATTCATTTTTTAAAGAATAATTATGTTGTTATAGTTTTATCTTTATTAATATTATAGTGTATCATTATATCGGATTCATTTCAGATAGTTAAATACAAAAAGGCAATATGAAGATATCAGGGAAAATTATTGATGTAAGCAGAAAAGAGATTTACGAAGGAGAAATTTGCATTACAGGAGAGCGGATTAATGAGATAAGGAAGAAAAATGATGTAGATGATGTATATATTATGCCAGGACTTATTGATGCACATATTCATATAGAGAGTTCAATGCTGACGCCGGGGGCTTTTGCTTCAGCTGCTGTTTCACGTGGAACAATAGGAGCAGTATCTGACCCGCATGAAATTGCCAATATCCTCGGTATAGAGGGTATAGATTTCATGATCAGTGACGGAAAGAGAACACCTTTTAAGTTTTATTTCGGTGCACCTTCATGTGTTCCTGCAACAGTATTTGAAACGGCCGGAGCAAAACTTGGGCCTGAGGAAATAAGGGAATTACTTATGAGAGATGAAATAAAATACCTTGCAGAGGTGATGAATTTTCCTGGTGTTATTAATGAAAATAAGGATGTACTTGATAAAATAGAGATAGCAATAAAATTAAATAAACCCGTTGACGGCCATGCTCCGGGAATAACAGGAAATCCCCTTAAAAAATATATTGCTTCCGGCATTACTACAGATCATGAATGTAATTCTCTTGATGAAGCATTGGAAAAAATTTCACTTGGAATGAAAATTATAATCCGCGAAGGAAGTGCAGGAAGAAATTTAAATGCACTAAAAGATCTTTACAGAATGCATCCTGATATGATAATGTTATGCAGTGATGATATACATCCGGAAATGCTGCGGAAAAGACATCTGGATAAACTTATTGCCGGCTTGATCAATGAAGGATATGATCTGTTCAGTGTATTGAGAAGCGCAACACTTAATTCAGTTTTACATTATAAACTCGACGCCGGTTTACTTCGTCCCGGTGATTATGCAGACTTTATCATTGTGGACAATCCATCAGAAATGAAAGTCCTGGAAACATGGATTAACGGGAAAAAAGTTTATGACAAGGGGAAAGTGCTTTTTGAATACAAACCGCTGAATACAATAAACAAATTCCATTGCTCACAAATAAATAAAGATGAATTATCTGTAAAAAATACAGGCTCTGAAATAAGAGTTATTACAGCTTTTGATGGTGACCTGTTCACAAAAGAAATCCTTCAGGACAGTGGTAATGGAAAGTTTGTTGAATCTGATACTTCTGAAGATACCCTGAAAATTGTTGTAAAAGACAGGTATAGGGATTATGCTCCGGCTGTTGCATTTATCAGAGGATTTGGACTTAAATCAGGAGCTTTTGCAGGATCAGTATCACATGACAGTCATAACATTATCGCCATTGGGGTGAAAGATGAAGATATCGTCAATGCTGTTAATGAAATAATACGGCTTAAAGGCGGACTTTCAGTAGTCTGCGGAAATGAAATACATTCATTACAGCTTTCTGTAGCTGGTATAATGTCAGACAGGTCATGCAGTGAAGTAGCTGAAAATTACGAATATCTGTCAGAAAAAGTTAAAAAACTGGGTTGTAAAATGTCGGCACCTTTCATGACATTATCATTCATGGCTTTGCTGGTAATTCCTGAACTGAAACTAAGTGATAAAGGATTATTTGACGGAAAATCTTTCAGTTTTGTGCCTTTATTTTCGGAATGACACTTATCCCATTAGACATAATACCTGCACTTCCCCACAAGCCGGGCGTTTATCTTTTCAAAGATTCATACGGAAATATTATTTATGCAGGAAAAGCTAAAAATCTGAAAAAAAGAGTAAACTCATATTTTACGAAAAACCAGTCAGCTAAAACAACTGTCATGCTTAAGAAAGCAGCTTCGCTAAGCCATATAGTTGTTGACAGTGAATCTGATGCTTTATTGCTTGAAAATAATATAATTAAACAACATCAGCCAAAGTATAACATACTTTTAAAAGATGATAAGACTTTCCCCTGGATATGTATTAAGAATGAACCATTCTCCAGAGTGTTCAGTACACGAAATACGATAAAAGACGGTTCATTTTATTACGGACCATATACTTCGGGATTAATGGTTAAGACCATCCTGGAACTGGTAAGAAACCTTTATAAAATCAGAACCTGCAGATTAAATCTTACTGATGCAAATATAACAGCAGGTAAATTCAGGGTATGCCTTGAATACCACCTTGGCAATTGCAAAGGCCCCTGTACCGGACTTCAGAATGAAAAAGACTATTCTGAAAATATTCAGCAGATAAAAGAAATACTGAAAGGTAATATATCAACAGTTATTGATCATCTGAGGAAAGTAATGTTGAATTACTCAAAAGGGATGAGATTTGAGGAAGCACAGGGGATCAAGGAAAAAATAGAGATCCTTTCAAAATTCAGGAGCCGTTCGGCTGTTGTGAGTTCTACTATAAGGAACGTAGATGTTTTTGCAATTTCACAGGATAGCGATAATGCTTATATAAATTTTCTGAAAGTAGTTAAGGGAGCTGTAATACAGGCTTATACACTGGAAATCAAAAGCCGTGTCGATGAAGAAAAGGAATCCCTGCTCGGATCAGCCATTACTGAAATAAGGCAAAGAACTTTAAGTGATTCTCCGGAAATAATAGTTCCTTTTAAACCCGATATTCTCCTGGAAAAAATTAAATATTCTGTTCCTGTCAGAGGCGAAAAACTAAAACTGCTTGAACTCGCTGAAAGAAATGCATTGTATTATAAGCTCGAACAAAGCAAAAAAAGAGAAATAAAACCGGATGAAGACAGAACTTTCAGAAATCTTGAAAAACTACGCAATGATTTGAATATGACTGCTATTCCTGTTCATATCGAATGTTTCGATAATTCAAATATCATGGGGCAGAACCCTGTTGCTGCCTGTGTGGTATTCAGAAATGCTAAGCCCAGCCGGAAAGAATACAGACATTTCAATATAAAAAGCGTTAAAGGTCCGGATGATTTCAGTTCCATGGAAGAAATTGTATACAGACGCTATAAAAGAATGATAACGGAAGGCCATTCAATTCCCCAGCTGGTTATTATTGACGGTGGAAAAGGACAACTTTCATCTGCTGTGAAGAGTCTCAGAAAACTGAACCTTCAGGATAAATGTACTGTAATAGGAATTGCAAAAAAACTAGAAGAAATATATTTCCCGGGAGACAGTGTTCCTATTTATCTCGATAAAAGTTCAATAAGTCTGAAAATAATTCAACAGCTCAGAAATGAAGCTCATCGTTTCGGAATTAATTTTCACAGAGATAAACGTTCGATGGAAATGACAAAATCCAGCCTGGATGAAATAGAAGGGATCGGAATTAAAACCAAAGAAATTTTATTGAAGAAAATAGGTTCACTGGATAAGATACGTGAGTTAACGGAAAAGGAGCTTGAAAATATTGTCGGCAGGAAAAAAGCAGCAATTTTAAGCGGGTTTTTAAAAAATCATCTCTGACCGCTTCTTTTAGTTTTAGTTCATAAAATAGAGCTTAATTATTTTATATTCAATTATTTAAAAGATTTATGACACAATGTTAACCCTCTGTGGATCGAATATTTGATCATTGCATGCAGAGCAGTCCGAGTTTTTAAATCATGAATGAGTAAAAACTGAATGTTAAAGTCAGTTAAGAACTTAAGCAGAATGGCCAACCTCAAAAAGCTAAAAGGATAGAAATTTATGTTTGATTAAAAATGAAATTTCTGATTTGTCAATGGGAAAAATTATATTTCCGGCAATAATTTTTTCAGAACGCTTTCGAGTCCAAGGTAGTCTTCTGATGAATCACCATCATAACAGTAACTTTTCATACCAGCAGTTTCAGCGGCTTTTACGTTCACTTCCATATCGTCGATATAAAGGCATTCCTTTGGATTGAGCTGGTATTTATCTATCAGGATCTGATAAATCTTTATATCAGGTTTCGAATGTCTGACACCGGCAGAAATAATCCCACCGTTAAAATATTTGAAGAAATCATATTGTATTTTGACTTCTTCAAAAAAGTCGAGTGGGAAGTTGGAAAGATAATATAGCTTGTAACCGTTTTTTTTAAGGCGTGGAAGAAGATTTATGTTTTCAGTAAGGGGGAATATGATTTTTGTTCTTAAATCGAACAGAGAGCAAATAAAATCTTTTTTAAGGGATGACTTTGCAGTTATCTTTTCAATAGCTTCCTGAGTGCTGATATCTCCGTTATCAAGGCTGAACCATTCCGGGCTTTTAAAAACATCTTTCAATATCTGGCTGACAGTATTATCATCAAAACCTGATTTTCTAAAATAATCATCAGGTTTCCAGCTGAGAAGAACATTTCCCAGGTCAAAAATGATATTTTTGATCATGTCAAGGATTTTTCATACTTATTGGCTGGCCTGTAGCTTCAAGAACATTCCACCAGAGTTCACCACCTTTGGTATCAAGCTTTTTCCGTTTTTTCACCGCCATTGGTATAGGTATAAGTGTAAATTCATCGTTCCAGTACCCTACGACAAAATCTGTTTTTCCTGAAACAGCAGCATGAACGGCATTCTGGGCGAGAAGGTTGCAGAATTTACTGTCGTTGGCATTTGCCGGAGCGCTTCTGATAATATAACTGGGATCGATATATTTAATAGAAAATGGAAATCCTTTTGAACTAAATTCATCTACGATTTTTTCTTTGAGAAATATGCCAATGTCCTTATGTTTGACATTACCTGAAGCATCTGTCTGAAGTTCACCGGGTTCAAATAAATCCTGACCGGCACCTTCAGCAACAACCACAACTGCATGGTGTCTTTCTTCGAGGCGTTTACGCAGTATTTTAAGGAATCCACGGGGGCCATAAAGGTCGAAAGTTATCTCCGGAACTAGTACAAAATTTACTTCTTGTATTGCAAGAGCCGCACTTGCTGCAATAAAACCGGAATCACGACCCATCAGCTTTACAAGTGCAATACCATTATGTGCACCTTCTGCTTCATTATGTGCATTTCTGATTATGTCGTTTGCAATTGAAAAAGCTGTCTCAAATCCAAAAGATTTCTGAATCAGATCAATGTCGTTATCTATTGTTTTCGGAATACCGGCTACGGCAATCTTCAGTTTTCTTTTGCTGATTTCTTCATGAATTGCATGAGCACCTCTGAGAGTACCGTCGCCGCCGATACAAAATAAAATATTGATATTCAGGATTTCAAGTGTATCAACCATTTCTTCTACATTCTGTTTGCCGCGAGAACTCCCTAAGAAAGTACCGCCTGACTGATGGATATCACTTACCATCGGTGCTGTTATTTCAATGACAGGATGATTATATTTTGAAATAAGTCCTTCATAACCATATTTTATACCAAGGATCCTGCTGATACCATATCTGTAATAAAGCTGATTGACAAGACTACGGATAACATTATTCAAACCAGGGCATAAGCCACCGCAGGTTACAATAGCTACTTTTGTTTTTGCAGGTTCAAAAAACACAAACTCTTTCGGGCCGGCTTTTTCGAAGGAAACAGGAATCTCACCTGTTTCCCTGCATTTGTTAAAATGCTCTATAGATACATTATAAATAATTCGTTCATCGTCTTTTACAAATTTATAAACAGGTTTATCAGTCCTATGACCCCGTTTAAGCGGATTTATAACATTTCCTGTTCCAAGTGATTTGATCAGAAAATCCTCATATTTCATTTTATGATAGATTAATTAATAATAAATAAATTAAAAACACACTGGTTTTTAACAGCTGTAAATTTACTTAAATTTATGAATGATTGATAAACAATGATTACAGATAATGATTATATATAATCTGTAAACCGGACTTTTTACAAAACCCTGATCATTATAAAATTATCTGCTTTATCCGGCCTATAAGCCCATTTTCAAGCATGACCTTGATACCATGAGGATGTATCGGTGCTGTTGTAATAATCTCTTTTACACGTCCTCCGGTAAGCTTGCCTGACTTTTTGTCCTCATTTAATTCTACCAGCACTGCTAATCCGGGTTTGATATCTGATCTGTGGGTTCCTTCCATAATAAGGAAAAAATAATAAAATATATTGAACTCCTCTTCTCTTGTTTAAAAACGAGGAGCAATTTAAAAAATGATGGCTTAAAGGATAACAATTATTATATCCGTTTTGACAAACGGCGGATATATTTGACTAATATACTCCTTTTATACGTGTATGGATTCGGTATATACTTTTACTGGCAGTTATGAAAAGAAATTTCCTGTTTTTACCTCCAAAACAGACATTAGCTGTCCAGTTTTCCGGAACGGCAATATTTCCTAATTTTCTGCCTGATTTATCAAACACTGTAACACCCTTTCCTGTCAGATAAATATTACCATTTCTGTCAATGGTCATACCGTCTGAACCCATGTCGCAAAAAAGTTTTTTATCTGAAAGACTCCCGTCGCTGTTAATTGAAAATGACCATGTTTTATTGGCTTTAATATCTGCTACATAAAGTGTTTTACCGTCTTTTGTCCCAATAATTCCATTTGGTTGCTGAAAATCATCAGCTACTCTGATAAGTGTCTTATGATCAGGATGAAGATAATAAACACACTGTTTATCCTGAGGCATGGTCTTATGGCTCCACCATGTTCTTCTGTAAAAAGGATCTGTAAAATATATTCCTCCGTCCGGTGCTATCCAGAGATCATTCGGGCCGTTAAGAAGGTTGCTGTTATAAGTATTGAGTATTACTTCAATATTTTTTTCAGGATCGATTTTCCACAATTCATTTTTTTCATCTGCGCAAGACCAGAGGTTTCCTTTGTTGTCAAAGAACAGACCATTCGACCTGCCTGATGGACTCATGAATGTTAAAAGCTTATCTTCTGTTGACCAAATCATTATTCTGTCATTTGGCTGATCGGTAAAATAAACATTACCATGCGAATCAGCAGCAGGGCCTTCAGTGAAATTAAAAACATCCGATAGTTTTTCCGGCACTGTACCCGGTTTAATTATAAGGTGAATATTATTGTCCTGTCCGTCTGAAATGCCGGCAGAAAAAATTAGCGCTAAGAATAAGATCCCCATGTATTTCATAATTAAAAAGATATTAAGGAAATTTATAAATTATCAGAGGCTGATATTTTTCATTCTTGTTATATAATTATCAATTTGGCTGACAGATTCGAATCCAATAATTATCATGTCCACTATGCCAAGTCCGAGAACATATTTAAGTGAAGGATCAATCTTTTCGGGTTCATTTTTAAATTTTCCTCCTCCGACTACTTTCATCGCAATAACACCTTTTCCTGAATCATGGAATTTTTTAATGACCGGAACAACCAAGGCCGGATCGCGCTGGTCCATATTCTCTCCGTAAGGATTTATTCTGACATGTATTACATCAACCCATGGTTCTTCTGATGCAACTTTCAGTCCATCAAATGAATGAACTGAAACGCCATGTGCTCTTATAATATTTTTAGCTTTCAAATCTTCAAGTCCGTCCATGTATCTTCTCTGTTG
>CAZPMM010000041.1:0-9353 GCA_964587405.1 uncultured Rikenellaceae bacterium | reverse complement strand
GGCAGGGAGGGAAGTCACAATTGCGGTTTTTGACCCGGCATCACCACCGGTATAATTTAATTTTATTATTTTATCCTGTCCCTGTTCGGTCCAGACAGTGAGCGGTATAGCTGCAAGAGGCGGTGCTGCGGTGGTTGAAAAACGACTGACCTCACACCACGAAAAGCTGGTTGCATTGGATGCCTGAATAGTCCAGTAATAAGTTTCATTTAAGGTAAGACCGGTGACACTATGGGAAAGGTTTGCCCCTACATTTGTAGAAGTGGCACTTGACATATCGGATTTGGTATCCAGCAGGAAAAAATAATTATTGGCATCAGAAGCCTCGGTCCACGTGAAAGTATGATCTGCTCCTATTACTGCATCAAGCGCAGGGCTAACCAGATTAACAATACCCGGGTCAGGTAATGTAAGATTGGTGGTTAAGAAAACACCATCATACAGTGCTTCATCATTAATAGTGTAGTTTGTTGGACCTGAAGGAGTGAATGAAATAGCGTCTTCTGAATAAACTGCATCAGCCTGGTGGAATTTATAAAGTGTTCCGAAAGTCCCGTCGGCATTTTCAAGCCCTATTGTAGCACTTGCTCCATGAGGCTCGGGGGAATAGGGATCAACTATAATCCTGTATTGAATCTGGACGATATTTGTGGTCTCATAAAGAATTACTGAAAACGTTCCCAGGGGTTTTGGAACAGGATCGAAGCCCATATTTTTATATTGGATAATGCATTTCCTGTTTGGCGAAACACCTATTGTATTATACAAAACATTACCTCCATCAAGGATTGAGAGATTATCCCAAAATGGTGCTATGTAATTATTAGGTGTGGAAGTATTGGGAATAGTAACTTCATCATTGTAAAGATTGTCAGGTGCCGTAAACATTACCAGTCCGTTTGCGCTTACATAGAATTGGGAATATGAAATACCGTAAAATGTAAAATCGAATCCAATGTCGAATGGGCCTGACGAATTAAGAGGAATACTTTGTTTGAAACCATTGGCAATTACTGTTCCCTCGTATATTACTTCCGAAGGCTGAGCAAATATCTCCCCCGCAAGT
Organism: uncultured Rikenellaceae bacterium; assembly: GCA_964587405.1. Taxonomy (GTDB): domain Bacteria; phylum Bacteroidota; class Bacteroidia; order Bacteroidales; family VadinHA17; genus LD21. Next base: position 8,287 of record CAZPMM010000041.1, on the reverse strand, counting down.
AATAATAAAGCTAAAAGAATAAAGATTCTTATTTTCATATCTTGCAAATTAATATGTTATTCAAATAATAAGACACTTAAGTTCTGAAATATGTTGCTTGAGACATCATTCTTTAATGCAGTATAATTTATTTATTAAGACATTGGCAACCGTTTTAAATCAGGATCAGTATTAAAATAATTTATAAAAATATAAAGAATTTACGAAAAGAGACAAATATTCCTGTTTAAATTGACTAATACAGTAATATTGACATGTTAAAATGGGAATTTGAGGGATCACTGACTGGGTTAGAGGTTGCAGAATTCGGAATGCAAGGCGACGTGTTTAAATCTATAACCTGCATTCTTCAACAAAAAAGAGCCTCTGTACAGAAGCTCCTAATAATATTCAGTAAGTCAATTTGTTTCATCATTCGAAAGGTTTATCTCCGAAAGGGCTTGTAAAAGGAGATTCTGTTCCTTTACCGCCTTCCGGTTTACCGGATCTTGGAGGAGGGTTAGGCGGCATTGTAGTCATCATCACAAGCGAAATCGAGTTATCCAGAATGATTCTTGTAACTTCAGGTTTGCTGTATGGTTCTTTTATTTCTATGTTACGAACAGTAGTCTTCAAATGTTGTTGATTAAATTTGAATTGTTGCAAAATTACAAATTAATTTAAAAGTTACAAATTATTTTCTCGTTTCCGGTAATCTGGCCAGAGATTTATTATAAATCTTACCGTTTGCCGCAAGCCTTTTATTTTATAAGTACCTTTCCCACGTATTTCATAACTCCCGATCTGATTTCCAGGAAGTACAATCCGTTTAACGCAGGAGCCTGTACCTGTGTTACACTTGTTTTACTGAATTCAGTAGCATTAAGATCTTTCACGACCTTCCCTGCCATATCCAGAACTCTGACAGAACCTGTTTTCCCATCCCAGGCATCAGCAAGTGTCTGGATATTTATTTTATCATAATTTTGATATACATTGAAACTATTTTCAGAGGAATGAATATCTTCAGTTCCTGTTGAGACGTTACTGATTTTAAGTGAGAACCTGTTTCTTATAGAACCCGCTGATGCAGAAAATGTTAAATCGGGAGTATTTTTCAGGTTAGCGGTAAAACCTGTTGTTTTGTCTGTGAGGAAAACATTGTAATTATCCAGTCCCTGCAGTTGTGTGGCAGATATCTTATGAGTGCCGGCTGAAATTAAATTTACAACTACCGGTATTTCAAGTGTCGATTCAGGAAATGGCAGACCATTTATTGAATAATTGGTTCCTTCCAAAGATGTATAAATTGAAGTTTTGTTGGAAGAAAGGAACATTTTTATAGCATCATAATCGTTATCGAGGTCTGATTTGGCCAGATCATTAAATCTTACAACAGTTTCATCGTTTGAAACCCCTTTTTCAAATACTGCCAGTCTGACCAGAGGAATATCAGTTCCTCCCTTGTATCTTGAATGGATATTATTGTGTGTTCTTGCTGCCTTAGGGAGAGTAATAAAATTTTCAGTACTGTATGTTTTAATAAAGAAACCCTGCATTGGGGGGATTATTCCGGTTACATCAGCGGGAACACCTACTCCTGCAATATATGAGCATTGTTCATTATTGCGGGAGAAATAAAGGCCTTTACTTGTATTTGCCGGATAGGGGAAAAACAAACCATCAATAATATCGTCCCAATTCAGACCTGATGAAAAAGGATTGCCAAGCAGATTGAATCCGTGCATGGAAAGTGGAGTTCCAGTGGTAAAACTAAGAGCGGCAGGTAAGTCTGAAGTATTGAACATACCGCCAAATGAATAAGTAATGCTCACATCATTAAAATAATTATAGCCCTTTCCGGGTATCAGGGAAGAGAATGTAGGGCCGTCATAATTACCTGTAGAATATACATAACCATCATAGGCAACCCAACCCTGCAGGAGAGAAGCAGAAGGTCTGGTTTCTACAAATTGGGCAAGATTGTAAGTGTTGACGGTGAAGACATCTGTTAAAAGTGAAGATACAGGAGTTGAAATATAGTGCCATTTATAATCTTCGTTTAATGCACTTCCTCCTCCTTCAAGATATAATTCTATCTCTTCGGAACCACCGATTCCTCTTGTATAGCTATCCAATATCAGTGAGGCAAAGTCTGTAGCATTATGGTTAAGTTTAATAATTCCATTATTTGTCAGAGAATTGATAGTTACTCTTGCTCCCGGTTCTATTATCATTTGTTTTCCGGCACCGATTGTTAAATCTGGTCCGGGAGTTGCTGTGGGATATAAAGAAGCTCCGGCAGGTATTATAACATCTCTGTTTGAAACAGGTATTCCTCCATACCAGTTATCACCGGTATTCCAATCGGTAGTGGAGGCTGTTGTTTTCCAGCGGCTGTATTGATATTCATAGGTACCAATATCATAATTATAAATACGTGGATTCCCGGTATAATCAGTTGGTACTGCAGGTGCAGGTATTGTTCCTGCATCGAGTAAAGGCGAAATTATTTGGAGAGTCCATTGATTACCAGTCATTGATGCAAAAAATGGTCCAGCCGGATTCATTCCTGCGTTTTCTGAATTCAGAGGAATACACCCTGTATAAGTTGCCCTCGGAGGATCCTGAATTGCACAATAATAAAAATCGGCATCATAATTACTGCCTACTATTGAATTCGCGGGCTTCCATATTATTGAGTTGATAAACTGGGGTTTAGGAGAAGCAGTATTACTAAATATCTTTATGTTATGTCCGAGGGTTGTATTATTAGCTGTGTTACTTGAAATAACACAGTTTATTACCTTTACTCCTTTTGCAGCGCCACCGATAAATATTCCACCACCACCTCCCGTACCCGAACAATTATTATTAATGATGATGCAATTTGAAATAATTGTTGATGAATTCTTCCATGAGTATATCCCTCCTCCTGACGTAGTGGCTGTATTACCGTGTATATAGCAATTCGAAATTGCTGGAAATTTTCCGTCTCCGACGAAAATACTTCCTCCCCAACCAGCTTTGTTGTTTCTCAGTTCACAATCTGTAATGGTAACATAGCTGAAATCAACATACATAGCACCGCCATATTGATTGGGATTGGCCGGTGACAATGCAGTTGAACTGACATCTCCCCACTCAATAATACAATTACTTATTATTGATGGGTAATTCTGAGGATTTGTGGTTGTCATATTCTGAAAGGAAATATGCCCCCAGTTTGATTGTGAGTCTTTAGTGAATGTGACTGGATATGATGCAGAGCCCGAAACATTTAGGATTCCCGTTCCGGTAATTCTGAGATCAGATAATGTTGAACAAAATTTTATTGTAATTCCTTCACCAACTGTTAATATGCCACCATTTCCAACAGTAAGATCATTTTGTCCTGAGGTATTAAGACCAATATATATAATACTGTCAGGATAATTTGTAAGATTCCAGTCCTGCATGGGATTTGCACTGTTAATTTCTCCATAATATGCAGTAGCAGGAGAAAGACCATTACCATACCATTGTGCAGCTAATGCCAATGAAAAAGTAAGTGTTATTATCAGGAGTAAAGATTTTTTCATACAAACAATGATTTTATTTTTACATGTAAGGTACATATTGCAGTTTTTATGTAAACACAAATATAGTTTTTAATTGGAAAACTATATTAATAAAATGTTATAATGTTTTACATATAAACTATAAAAAAATTTGTTTAATAGAATACATCGAGTAATTTTGTTACTCGTTACACTGATCTGATGCTTGATAGTCTAATTACCTCCGGAACAAGGATAAAGCTTTTGAAGAAGTTTTTTCTTAACAGCAATACGAGGGCATATTTACGTGGCCTGGAGACTGAATTCGGAGAATCTTCCAATGCCATCAGGATTGAACTGAATCGTTTTGAAGAAGCCGATTTGCTCATATCTGTATGGGAGGGAAACAAGAAACTATTTCAGGCAAACGATCAGCATCCTCTTTACAAGGATATCCATAATATTATTTTAAAGGAAACAGGGATTGACCGGGTTATTGAAAAAGTTATCCATCGTCTGGGAAATCTGAGCAGTGTTTATCTGATCGGTGATTTTGCCAGAGGAAAAGACAGTCCTGTCATTGAACTGATTATAGTAGGGAAAGATCTTGACCGTGAATATCTTGTAAGGAAGGTTGTTCAGGCGGAAAAGATAGTTGGCCGAAAAGTCAGTTATTTTATTCTTGAACCTTCAGAAGCTGAAAATTATTTATTGAAGTATAAGCCGGAAGATCTGCTTCAGTTATGGAATTCTGACGGGAAAGAATAGTTTGAATTTAAAGGTTGCTGTAGCCTGAGTGTTATTGTAAAACACTGAAATACATGCATATATATGTTTCTCAGGCACTATAACAGCAGTGGGACTGAGGGAGCGGAAGCATGTTTGAAAAGGACTTAAAAGTGCAAAAAAAGATACTGATACTTGCAGGTACATATTTTCAGTTTCCTGTCATTGAATATTCCAGAACACAGGGATATTATGTGATAACATGTGATAACAGACCTGAAAATCCTGGTCATAAACTTGCAGATTCATATTACAATGTAAGCACAACTGACTTTGAGGGCATTTTGAAGATAGCAAAAAAAGAAAAAATTGACGGGATACTTGCATATGGTACTGATCCGGCAGCTCCTATCGCAGCCTGGGTAGCTGAAAAAATGGATCTGCCGGGTAACAGTTATGAATCGGTAATTACTCTATCTGATAAAGGTAAATTCAGGACATTTCTTACCAAAAACAAATTTCCTGTACCTGAATTCGGAATCTTTAATTGTTATGATGATGCTTGGGCTTTTTATAAATACTTAAACAGGAATGTATATGTAAAGCCTGTCGATTCAAGCGGGAGTAAAGGGATTACAAGATTATATCCCGGGGAAGATCTTAAGAATGCATATAATTATGCGCTAAGCTTTTCCAGAAAAAAAGAGCTCATTATTGAAGAGGAAATCGAAAAAAATGGACCCAATATACATGGTGAAGCATTCATTCTTAACGGTGAAGTGGTATTCATGCTATTGGGTGATCAGTATTTCAGCAAAGTAAATGTATGTGCCCCGGTGTCAACTACTGTTCCAAGCCTTTTTCATCAGGACATTATGGGAAAAATCAGATCACAACTGACTGAAATAATTAAGCTAACTGGATTTACAACAGGAGGATTGAATATTGAGATCATACGGCATAATAAAGACCTGTTGTATTTTATGGAAATCGGAGCCAGAAATGGTGGAAATTATATGCCTGAACTTATTACAATCGCAACCGGCTTTAATATGGCCGCAGCTAATGTTAATGCTGTTATGAATGATCCTGTTGATACATCATTTCATGAACCAGGTAATAAATACTATTCACAATTGATTCTGCATAGTAATCGGAATGGGATTCTTCAGGGATATAATCTGAATGGACAGATTGCTGGCAATATCAGGTTCAGAAAAGAATATTACAATAAAGGAAATTATGTTCATGAATATAAAGATTCAAGATTTGTCACAGGAGTACTACTTTCTGAATTCAATGATAAATCTGCCTGTATAGATTTTATAAATTTTATTCAAAATAATAATCTGATAAAACTCATATGATTGAATTCAAACGCAAACACGTATGTATGTAATTTTCAATCATGTGGAATCCCCCGTTTGAACGGACAGGCATCAGACCATTGAAATAAAAATTATATACTGATGAGTATTTTAAAATAAAAGCATGATTGAATATACCCGTGCAAAATTATCTCATGAAGAAATATACAATTATTTTAATGAAAATAAGGAGATATTCAAACCCCCATTAACAACCAGGTTAGACTTAAAGGAATACTCTCTCAAACTACATAAATATGCGACTCATTTCTGTGCGTATAGTGACCGGAAACTGATCGGACTTATTGCATGTTATTTCAATAATGAAGTCAATAAAACAGGATTTGTCAGTTCTGTATCTGTAAATATGAAATTTCATAGAGAAGGTATCTTTTTTAATTTAATGTCTGAGGTTATTAATTTTGGAAGGAATAATGGATTTGTAAAAATTAAGCTTGAAGTTAGAGTGGAGAATATTTCGGTAACTCATTTATATAAAAAGATCGGATTCAGAAAAGTAAGCCGATCAGAGAATATTATTGCTATGGAATTAAATTTATAAGTTTTGAAATATATTCTCTAATGATTTATTTTCACCTGTTCAGGCATGATTCTTCATATTTGTCCGCCAGAAAACAAATTTATAAAATCACTTGTTGAACGTTTTGAGAAAATCAAACCGGGTTTTAATCGGTGCGTAGTAATTGTAAGCAGGCATCATAATAATCCGGCTACAAATATTGATCGGCAGCTTATTGAGTATTTTGGTCCATTAAATGAGGAGATTGAAAGAAGAATTATAAGATCTGATTATGATGGTGTTGTTGTTCATACACTTACTGAAGACATAGCGAATTTATCTCTGGCTCTTACAAAACATTTTAATGTTTTGTGGAGAATTTGGGGGACAGAGCTGCTTGATATTTTATTTCCTGATATTGACCTCCTGCTTCCACATACACAAAAACTTGTACATGGCAGATACGATATTTTAAATCATTTAAAAAAAACTTTTAAGCCTTTTTATTATGATATTAGTGGAAAAAGAAAAACAATAATGGCCAGAGGTTTAAGAAAACTTGAGCTTCTGAAATCGGTTAATTACATTGCTACTTCAACATATACAGAATATAAACTATTAAAAGAAAAGCTTCCAGAGATTAAAGCCGGGTATTTACCTTTGAACTACCGTTCTCTAGATCTGCAAAACTTGCCAGCAATTAAGCAAAGAACTAATTCTGACATGATTATGGTCGGTCATAGCAGTTATCCTTATCACAATCATTCAGATGTATTCTATCAGCTAAGAGATAGTTTATTTGAAGGGAGAATCACTGTTCCGCTCAGTTATGGTGATCCGGACTATGGTAAAAAACTGATCAGACTTGGGCGAACCCTTTTTATAGATAGAATTAATTTCATGACAGAATTTTTAAAATTTGATGAATATCTTGAATTCATTAAGAAATTTGATGCATTTATCTTAAACAGCAAAGTTCAGAGTGGTGGAGGTAATATCATTTACTTTTTATTTCAGGGATCCAAAGTATTTTTGAGAGAAGAAAACCCAGCTTATCAGGACTACAAAGAATATGGAATTAAATTATTCAGCATCGAGAGAGATCTTCAGTCAGGGAATATGTTTTTTGACGATCTGTCATGGCACGACAAAATACTTAACAGGGAAATTATTGAAAATCTGTATAATTCTGAAAGGGAAAGGGAAAATGTCATTAATGTCTGTAAAGCATTTTCAGTAAGATAAAAGATGCAACTGAAATATGCCGATATGCTAATTAATAAACGCAAACAATTATTTTTACATTGTTCAGATTATCTTAAGGATATTCAGGGGCTCTCTTTCTGGCAACCTTTAGAAGATACTGAATGGAATTACGCCTTTTCGCCTGTACTTTTTGATGAGAAAATATATGGGCACTAAGAGACGCAGTTATGAAAAAGCTTCTACATGTAAGATATAAATTGCAGGAAATAATTCTGGCCGTTGATTTTTGATATGAGCTTTTTCAAGTCATTTTAAAGGAAATCAAGATCATTGCGCACTGCCCTTAAAAAGTCAGAGGAAGTATTGTGCCTTCCTCTCTATCCGGGGATGAGCGAGGCTGATATTAACAGAGTTGTTAAAATCATTAAAAATTGAGAAAAATATTTAACGGAAATCATAAAATGAACAGAATGAATACAAAAAGAAAAAACATATATCTCGTAATAAGCTGCCTCCTGATTGTTTTTATATCCTGCACAACACAGGAAAAGCTCGCTTACCTTAATAATCTGTTGACTACAGGTACTGTTGAGTCATTCAAAATGGAGATACCTGATTATAAAATTCAATATCGTGACATTCTTTCAATAACCATTAAAGCAATGATGCCAGATGGTATGATAAATGATTTTCTTACTTCCGTAAGAGGAGGTACAATATCAAACCTCGGTCAGGGAGAAGTCGGACAGTTTCTCATGGGATATGATGTAAAGAGTGATGGCGAAATATTATTGCCGGTTCTTGGACCTATAAAGGTAGCAGGCGCTACACTTGAAGAAGCTAGAGACATTATACAGGTTGAAGCTGACAGACATTTCAATAATTCTACAGTAGAATGTAAATTGCTTAGTTATAAATTTACGGTAATAGGAGAGGTTAGATCTCCGGGA
>CAZPMM010000040.1:0-9496 GCA_964587405.1 uncultured Rikenellaceae bacterium | reverse complement strand
TCAAAAAATTCAACTGTTTTTCTTCCGGGTTTTATACCCGGTATAAATCCTCCGTTCTTCTTCATATCTTCGGCCATCTGAACAGGATTTATTGTAATAGCTGTATAGAAGTATGTGAAAAGGATTATAAGTATTGCAGTTACTAAATTATACCAGAAACCGTACATATTTGAGAATGCCACAACAAATCCCGATGAAGGATTTGATGCATAACCAGCTATTATTATTGGTAACATCATTATAGCCTGGGCAAATATTATAGGCATAACTCCTGCTGCATTTACTTTAAGCGGGATATACTGACGCACACCTCCGTATTGTTTGTTTCCGACTATTCTTCTTGCATACTGAACAGGGACACGACGGGTTCCCTGAACAAGAAGGATGGTTCCGAGTATTACAGTAAAAAGAACTACTAATTCGACTATCAGAGCCACTGCACCTCCCGCACCGTTCATCCTTGCTCCGGCTTCAAATACAAAACTAGCCGGCATCCTCGCGACGATACCTATCATGATGATCAGGGATATACCATTACCGATACCTTTATCTGTTATCCTTTCACCTAGCCACATTACGAACATTGTACCTGCTGTCAAAATGATCACCGATGAAATCTGAAAGAACATACCTGACAGAATAAATGCAGATGCCGGAAGCTGGGCATGAAGGTTAACAAGATATGTGGGTGCCTGAAGTATCAGTATGAATACAGTAAGAATCCTGGTATACTGATTCATTTTACGTCTCCCGCTTTCACCTTCTTTCTGTAATTTTTGAAAATAAGGAAATACGATACCCAGAAGCTGAACCACAATGGAAGCCGATATATATGGCATGATCCCAAGGGCAAAAACCGATGCCTGGGAAAATGCACCGCCTGAAAACATATCAAGTAATCCCATTATCCCGCTTGATGTCTGGTTTCTCAATCCTTCAAGCTGAGAAGGATCAATACCTGGCAGTGTTACATATTTACCAAATCTGTAAAGAAGAATGATTAAGAATGTATACACTAATCTGTCACGCAGGTCTTCAATCTTGAATATGTTCTTTATGGTCTGAATCAGTTTCATGAAATTACATTTTTACAGCAGTTCCGTTATTGGCTTCAATTGCTTTTACAGCCGATTTACTGAATGCATGGGCATGAACCTCAAGCTTTCTGCCGAGAGTACCTTTACCGAGTATTTTAAATAAGTCATTTTTGGAAATAAATCCTGCTGAGATCAGCACATCCCTGTCGATCTTTTCAATATTATTCTTTTCAGAAATAGTCTGCAGGACACTAATGTTAATGGCTTTATATTCCTTGCGACTGATATTTGTGAAACCATATTTCGGCAAACGTCTCTGAAGGGGCATTTGTCCACCTTCGAATCCAATTTTCTTGGCATAACCTGATCTTTGTTTCGCACCTTTATGGCCTCTGGTTGAAGTTCCTCCCTTTCCGGAACCCTGTCCTCGACCAAGACGTCTACCCCTTTTTACCGATCCTTTAGCTGGTTTTAAATTACTTAAATCCATCACTTTTATATCTTAATATTTTAAACTTCAAATATTTTCCACCTTAACAAGGTGTTTAACCTTCTGAACCATTCCAAGTATCTGAGGTGTTGCCTCATGTTCGACACTATGGTTCAACTTACGGACACCCAATGCATCAAGAGTTCTTTTCTGCCTTTCGGGTTTCCCGTTTCTGCTTTTAATCTGGGTAATACGTATTTTTGTCATCATTATATACTTTTTACATCAGCCGTTAAACACTTTATCAACAGACACTCCCCTGTGGGCAGCTATTGAATAAGCGTCACGTATTTCGAGGAGAGCGGCAAAAGTTGCCTTTACAAGGTTATGAGGGTTTGAAGAGCCTTTTGACTTGGCCAGCACGTTTCTTATTCCTACACTTTCAAGAACGGCACGCATAGCACCTCCTGCCTTTACACCTGTACCATCTGATGCCGGTTTAATAAACACTTTTGCACCGCCGAACTTGGCAACCTGCTCGTGAGGTATCGTACCTTTTATCACCGGTACCTTTATAAGATTCTTCTTTGCATCTTCAATACCTTTAGCAATTGCAGTTGTCACTTCACTGGCTTTTCCAAGACCATGGCCCACAATACCAGCTTCATTTCCGACAACCACAATTGCCGAAAAGCTGAATGTACGCCCCCCTTTTGTCACCTTTGTAACCCTCTGGATACTTACCAGTCTGTCTTTTAATTCAAGATCGCTGGTCTTTACTTTTCTAATACCGTCTGCCATAATAAATTAAAATTTTAATCCGCCTTCCCGGGCTGCATCGGCCAGCGATTTAACCCTGCCATGATATTTATATCCGCTTCTGTCGAATACAACTTGTTCGAACCCCTTATCCTTACATTTTGCAGCCAAAAGTTTCCCACCAAGTTTTGCCTGTTCGGTCTTTTTTATTCCAGTTACCGCAGCTACTTCCTTTTCTCTTGAAGAGGCAGAAAGGAGTGTAGTATGACTCTGGTCATCAACCAGCTGGACATAAATCTGTTTGTTGCTGCGATATACTGCCACTCTTGGCATTTCTGCAGTACCATTTATCTTTTTCCGGATCCTCATCCTAATCCTGGTTCTTCTTTCCAACTTACTTAAAGCCATCTTTTTAAACTTTTACCTGATTAATACAATCCTAAACACTGGCAGACTTACCGGCTTTCCTTCTTAACTGTTCTCCAACAAACTTGATACCTTTTCCTTTATAAGGTTCAGGTGGCCGTAGTGATCTGATCTTTGCCGCTACATGACCGATAAGTTGTTTGTCGGCACATGAAAGGGTGATGATCGGATTACTTCTTCTTTCTGTTTTCGTTTCAACTTTGATCTCTTCAGGCAGCTGGAAAACAATGTCATGAGAATAGCCAAGGCTCAGTTCAAGATTCTGACCTTTGGCTTCGGCACGGTAACCAACACCTACCAGTTCAAGCTCTTTTTTAAAACCTGTTGATACACCTGTCACCATGTTGGCAATAAGTGCTCTGTAAAGACCATGCAGTGATTTATGGTTTTTTGATTCAGACGGTCTTGTGATCTTAATCTGGTTATCAACAATCTCTATTCTGATATCCTTGTCAACATTCTGGCTGAGTTGTCCCAGGGGCCCTTTTACAGTGACCACATTTTCATCGCTTATACTGACGCTGACTCCTTTTGGCAGGTCAACAGGTAATTTCCCTATTCGTGACATACACTTTCCTCCTGATTAATAAACATAACATAAAACCTCACCACCTATTTTTTCTTTCTGTGCTTCCTTGTCAGTCATCAGTCCTCTTGAAGTCGATATAATTGCTATGCCCAGGCCATTAAGGATACGTGGAAGTTTATCAGCTGTCGCATAATTTCTCAAACCCGGTCGGCTTACTCTCTGCAAATCTTTTATAGCAGGCTGTTTGCTTTTCGGATTATATTTAAGCGCTATTTTTAGTGTGCCTTGAGCACTTCCGCTTTCCACCACTTTATAGCCCAGAATATATCCTTTTTCAAAGAGTATCCTGGCAATCTCTTTTTTGAGATTGGATGCCGGTGCCTCAACAACTTTGTGACCAGCCTGGATAGCATTTCTGATTCTGGTCAATAAATCTGCAATAGGATCAGTCATCTTCTGTTATTTTGTATAGTTTTTATTCATTTTATATTACCAGCTGGCTTTTTTCACACCGGGGATCAGTCCTGTCGATGCCATTTCCCGGAAAGTAATCCTGCTAATACCAAACTGTCTCATATATCCTCTGGAACGACCTGTAAGCTTGCAACGGTTACGTTGTCTGTTAGGATTCGAGTTCCTCGGCAAACGGCTTAATGCCACATAATTACCTTCAGCTTTGAGTTGTTTTCTTTTTTCTGCATATTTACGGGCCAGTCTTGCACGCTTTACCTCACGGGCCATCATTGATTCCTTAGCCATATAATCAGTTTTTAGAAGTTTTAAAAGGTAATCCGAAATTTTTAAGAAGGGCCAACGCCTCTTCATCTGTTTTTGCCGAAGTTACAAATGTAACCTGCAGTCCCAATATCTTGTTCACTTTATCAATGTCTATTTCCGGGAAAATGATCTGTTCTGTAATACCCAGAGTATAATTCCCTCTTCCGTCAAGTCTGGCATTTATACCTTTAAAATCACGTATACGAGGCAGGGCAACAGATATAAGACGCTCCAGAAACTCATACATCCTTTCCTTTCTAAGAGTAACCATTATTCCGATAGGCATATTCCTTCTTAACTTGAAATTAGAAATATCTTTCGAGGAATATGTAAGAACAGCTTTCTGTCCTGCGATATCCGTAAGTTCCTTTACTCCTGATTCAAGCAGTTTCTTATCTGCAATAGCTTGGCCGACGCCCTGGTTTATGACGATTTTCATGAGCCTCGGGACCTGCATAACAGTATTGTATCCGAACTCTTTAACAAGAGCAGGAACAATTTCCTGCCTGTATTTGGTTTTTAATGCTGGTACGTACATTACTTAATCTCCTCTCCTGATTTTTTTGAATAACGCACTAATTTATTTTTCTGATTCAGTTTTCTTCCGATACGGGTAGGTTTTCCTGATACCGGATCAATAAGCATAAGGTTTGAAATATGTATCGGAGCCTCTTTTTTAATAATACCTCCCTGAGGAGCTTTTGAATGCGGTTTGGTATGCTTAGATATCAAGTTCAGACCTTCAACAATTGCTCTTTCCTTGTTTCTGTTAACACCAAGGACACGGCCTTTCTGGCCTTTTGATTCCCCGGTTATCACCATAACCGTATCACCTTTTTTTATATGTAATTTTTTATGCATTGCCGTTCTTTTACATGTATTACAATACTTCAGGTGCCAGTGACACTATTTTCATGTATTTATCACGCAGTTCCCGGGCAACCGGGCCAAATATACGGGTACCTCTTACTTCATCAAGGTTTGTCAGAAGCACCACTGCATTATCATCAAATCTTATATAAGAACCATCAGGACGGCGTATCTCTTTTTTTGTTCTGACAACAACTGCCCTGCTTACTGTTCCTTTTTTTGCTTCACCCGAAGGGAGTGCGGACTTAACGCTCACCATGATTTTATCGCCGACAGTAGCATATCTCTTTTTGCTCCCGCCCAGCACCCTGATGCATAATACTTCCTTTGCCCCCGAATTATCGGCTACTGTCAGTCTGGATTCCTGCTGTATCATGATTACTTAGCTCTTTCAATGATTTCAACTAATCTCCAGGTCTTTTTTTTACTCAGAGGCCTGGTCTCTGAAATGCGCACCGTATCACCAATATTGCATGTATTTTCTTCATCATGCGCCATCAGTTTTGTCGTTCTGTTGATGAACTTCCCATAGATCGGGTGTTTTACTTTTCTTTTCACTGCAACTACTATGGATTTTTCCATTTTGTTGCTTACAACAATCCCGATACGTTCTTTTCTAAGATTTCTTTCCATTGCTGATATCCGGCTATTTTGTTTTCTCTTTTAATTCTCTGGCGCGAAGTTCAGTCATCAGACGTGCAATAGTAAGCTTTGTCTGTTTGATCTTCTGAGGATTATCGAGCGGCGTAATGGCATGGTTCAGCCTCATTCGGACAAGCATTGTCTTTTCCGTATCTATACGCTCAATAAGATCCGGAGTGCTCAATTCCCTTATCTCTGTTGTTTTCATCTTTCTGATTCTTTTTTATTCTGCATAATCACGTCTGACAACGAATTTGGTCGGAATAGGCAGCTTCTGAGCACCCAAACGAAGAGCTTCCCTTGCAACCTCATAAGAAACACCTTCAGCCTCAATAAGGATTCTTCCCGGTGTTACCGGTACAACAAATCCTTCGGGTGCACCTTTTCCCTTACCCATCCTTACCTCTGCCGGTTTCTTTGTAATGGGTTTATCGGGGAATACCCTTATCCAAAGCTGCCCTTCACGTTTCATATATCGTGTAACAGCCTGACGAGCAGCTTCTAATTGCCTTCCTGTTATCCAGGCCTGCTCAAGGGCCTTGATACCGAATGAACCGAACGCAAGCTGATTACCTCTCTGTGCATTCCCTTTCATCTTTCCCTTCTGTGCTCTCCTGTATTTGGACCTTTTTGGTTGTAACATGGACTATATACTTAATTTGTTCAACAGTAATTCTCTATTTCTTTACCTTTCTCTTCAGACTCTTGCCTTTTGTGTTTCTTGCTCCGATATTCGGGCTGAGATCCCTGCGGCCATAAACTTCACCATTACAAATCCAGACCTTGATACCTATAAGACCTACTTTGGTATGAGCCTCGGCAAGAGCATAATCGATATCGGCACGAAATGTATGAAGCGGAATACGTCCTTCCTTATATGTCTCTGTCCTGGCCATTTCAGCACCACCAAGTCGGCCGGAAATAACGACTTTGATGCCTTCAGCTCCCATTCTCATCGTCGATGCTATTGCCATCTTTATTGCACGCCTGTACGATATCTTCCCTTCAACCTGCCTGGCTATATTGTTGCTTACAATATTTGAATCCAGTTCGGGACGTTTTACTTCAAAAATGTTTATCTGTACCTCCTTCTTGGTAATCTTTTTCAACTCTTCTTTCAGCTTATCAACCTCCTGGCCACCTTTTCCGATAATTATACCGGGTCTTGCGGTATTTACGGTTACAGTAATAAGCTTGAGTGTTCTCTCAATAACTATTTTCGAAATACTTGCTTTTGCAAGCCTGGCATTGAGGTAGTCCCTGATTTTTGTGTCTTCCACAAGCTTGCCGGAAAAATCCCTGCCTCCGTACCAGTTGGAATCCCAACCCTTGATTATGCCTAATCTGTTACCTATCGGATTTACTTTCTGTCCCATATTCTATTCTTCGCTTTTTTCTGTTTCCTTATTAATACTATCAAGTATAAGGGTTACATGATTTGACCTTTTTCTTAACCTGTAAGCTCTTCCCTGAGGAGCTGTCTGTAATCTTTTCATTGTACGTCCACCGTCAACATAAACCGTTTTTACATACAGGTTGCTGTCTTCAATCCTTACACCTTCATTCTTTGCCTGCCAGTTTGCAATGGCAGAAAGAAGCAACTTTTCCAGCTTGCGTGATGCTTCCTGTGAACTGTATTTCAATATATCAAGTGCCTTATTCACCTCTTTACCGCTGATAAGATCAGTTACCAGTCTCATCTTTCTTGGTGAACTGGGACAGTTTTTCAGCACAGCCTGGTACCTTGCCAGAGAAGCCTCTTTTCTCTTTTCAGCTGAAATTCTTTTTCTCGCACCCATTTTATAATTTTTTCTTTGTTTACAAATTCCAGTTTACTTATTACCTGAGTGACCCCTGAAGGTACGTGTGGGAGCAAATTCCCCAAGCTTATGACCTACCATGTTCTCAGTAATATATACAGGGATGAATTTATTCCCGTTATGAACTGCTATAGTATGTCCGACAAAGTCAGGTGATATCACCGATCTTCTTGACCAGGTCTTGATCACTGATTTTTTCCCGCCATCATTCATCTCCAGAACTCTTTTCTCAAGTTTAAAATCAATGAATGGGCCTTTTTTAATCGATCTACTCATAATATATCAGTTATTTTTTCCTTCTTTCCAGAATATGTTTTGACGAATATTTCTTTTTATCCCTGGTCTTAAATCCTTTTGCACGCATACCTTTCCTTGATCTGGGATGTCCTCCGGATGCTCTTCCTTCACCACCACCCATCGGGTGATCGACCGGATTCATTACAACACCTCTTGTCCTCGGACGTATTCCTTTCCAGCGTGAACGACCTGCTTTACCTGATCTTTCAAGGCTATGATCGGGATTTGATACCGTTCCTATTGTTGCACGGCATGCGGTAAGAACCATCCTTGTCTCACCCGAAGGAAGCTTAATTGTTGCATATTTACCTTCACGTGCCGAAACCTGTGCATAGGTACCTGCACTTCTTGCCAGTGCAGCACCTCTCCCTGGCTTCAGCTCAATATTATGTACTATAGTGCCCAGAGGAACATCACTCAGAAACATTGTATTACCGACTTCAGGTGTCGCATCTTTGCCCGATACAATTTTCTGCCCAAGCTGCAGACCGGCAGGAGCAATTATATACCTCTTTTCTCCGTCTTCATAAACAACAAGAGCTATTCTCGCAGACCTGTTGGGATCATATTCTATCGAGCGAACCGTTGCATGCATTCCATCTTTATCCCTGAGGAAATCTATAACCCTGTACATCCTCTTGTGCCCGCCTCCGATGTACCTCATTGTCATTTTGCCGCTGACGTTCCTTCCTCCCGATTTTCTGAGCGGACGGAGAAGGGATTTCTCCGGCTTTGTGCTTGTAATATCGTCAAAAGCACTTATGATCTTGTTTCTCTGACCTGGTGTTACAGGTTTGATCTTTCTGACTGCCATGATAATTTTAAATATTGCTGTAGAAATCTATTTTATTGCCTTCAGCAAGGGTAATTATCGCTTTCTTTGTTGCAGCTGTTCTCCCAGAAAGAAGACCGGATTTTGTATTCCTCTTTTTAAGCTTACCACCATACCTCATGGTATTTACATCTGCTACAGTAACACCATAGAGTTCCTCAACAGCCTTCTTTATCTGAATTTTATTTGCCTTCTTTGCAACAATGAAACCATAGCGATTGAATTTATCACCCTGGCTTGTCATTTTTTCCGTTACTACCGGTTTTAGTAAAATATTCATCACTTATAATTTTACTGGTTTTTATAATGCTGACTGCAAAACGTCAATTGCACTCTCCACGAGTACCAGAGTTGAAGCCCTCATTATTTTGTATGTATTTAATTCTCCGACAGTTACAACTCCAACCCCTTGTACATTTCGGGATGACAAATATATATTTTTATTTTGTTCCCGTAAAACAATCAGTGAATTTTTCTTGACCAGATTCAGGTTATCTCCTATTTTGATGAATTCCTTTGTTTTGGGCGTATCCATTGTAAAATCCTCCAGAACAATAATATTATTGGAAGAAGCTTTGTAAGAGAGAGCTGATTTTCTTGCCAGATCTTTTACTTTTTTATTAAGTTTGAAACCATAATATCTTGGTTTTGGCCCGAAAGTACGTCCGCCTCCCCTGAATAACGGGTTTTTAATGCTGCCGGCACGGGCAGTACCCGTTCCTTTCTGCCTTTTAATCTTTCTATTACTGCCTGCAATTTCACTTCTTTCCTTTGTTTTATGTGTACCCTGGCGTTGATTTGCAAGGAACTGTTTTGTATCCAGATAGATTGCATGGTCGTTTGGTTCAATACCGAAAATTGAATCGTTAAGTGTAACTTTTCTTCCGGTTTCTTTTCCCTGAATATTAAGAACAGCTAATTCCATTATTTAAAAATTATTACGTAACCACCTTTCGGACCCGGAACAGATCCTTTAACTATCAATATATTATCTTCAGCCATAATTTTCATAATACGCATACTTATGGCTTTTACTTTCCTGTTGCCCATATGTCCCGCCATCCGCATTCCGGGTAA
>CAZPMM010000039.1:0-9565 GCA_964587405.1 uncultured Rikenellaceae bacterium | reverse complement strand
GGCCATGCTTATCACTTTCTCATTACATGTGATTTTCATCATTTCCATGTCTTTCTTGATTCAATATTAAGCTATGTTGGTTAAAATCAGCATTGTAACACATTAAAAACAACACTTTAGCTTGTATCTTTACATTTGAAACCTTGTTAACGGGAGAAAATCCTCCTATGCTGCCGGCCATGCAAGAGTGTTGCCGGCCGGGGAAAGCTACGGAGGACAATGCCCTGATCCTTTATCATTTTTTTCGAAAAGGAGTTGCACCGGAATTTCCTGAAATCCATTAGCTTCCTGAACTTTTTGAACTCGATGATGAGAATACAAAACCAAAAAAACGGATACAGGTTATGGCCTGTATCCATTTGTCAATTAATGTAATACAGCACATATCAATGTGCCATGACATGACGGATATATGGAGAATTACCTTTACGTTGTGAATCCGGGCTGCAACTTTGAATTATTTAAAGCTCTGGTAAGTTTATAAAGAAACCTCTGGCGGGCAGCCTCATCAGTCTCATTAATTCTCTTTTCAATCCATGTGTATGGATTAATACGGACATATTCGTTTGTACTTATGATCTCAGACTTCTTTTCCCTTTTCATATCGCTGTTTGTTTAAAGACATAATGACTATATCAGCAAAGGATTTAATCAGGAATAACCGAAATAGTAGTTATATTTAAAATTAAATCCATTTTCATGAAGCCACCATCTTAATGCTTTCGCTATTGTCCTGCGCCTCAGTAAAACAATGCCTATTTCATCTGATGTAATCTTATAAATGACTTTCATTTTGATATAACTTTTCTTTCAAAGATACTTTGTGAAGCATCTTATTGCAAGTCGCAAATGCCCGATTATTGGGCATTTAAACTCTTTTTAACTGATCTTTGTCATCAAACAGCAGTCAGTCATTCCCGATATAGCGACATCCACAATAGTTCAGGCACTATTCGTCAAAACCTGACGAATATTGACAAGGAAAAATCGAAAAAAGGGAAATCTGGCGGATATAACCTTGTAAACTACAGATAATCAATTAGAAATTTAATTCCGAAAAGAAAATACATACCCTTGTCAGTTTTGACCAACTGACACATATTTTTGATATTAAAACCTTTATTTTATCAGGATATAACCAATGCTGCAAATGCATGCTGTTATAAACCCGGCTATAAGGTAAGTGATCAGGATCGCAGCAGTAAGTACTGATTTCGTTCCTGGTTCTTTAACCGATAAATCGTTATTTGCTTCCATATATCAGACATTAAAATCAAACAGAGACAATTTATACAGGCACCTGATTGTATAAATATTCACCTTTTATGCAAAGGTGTTTCAAACAACTTCAAAGTACAAAAATAATATATTCAATGAATAACAATGGCCATTTCATACAAATTTTAAACGGATTTATTCTGGTGTTGTTGCTCATATATATGAATAAAAATAAAATTTTATCAACAAGCTGTTTTTATATAATATTAGTATTGACTTTCACCAATCTGTAGTTTAAATTGCATTTAAATATGATATGTAAGGCAGGGTAGTGGGTGAGTTCATCAGATAAAAACTGCATAAATGAAACCCACATCCCGCCTAAGGCGGGACAAACACATATAAACATAATTTTCCCAACATGTGGGTTCCCCCGCTTGAGCGGGACAGGCTATCATAGCATTAAAAATAAAATCATATTATGATGAAAATCAAACATGTAATTTTAAGACAGATTCAGACTTCTGTGAAGTCTCCTGCGAGGAACGGAACGCGAGTCTGTGAAAGATCCATGGATGTGGAGCCTGTTAAGGTTGAATATGAAGAAATATCTTTTCTGAAAGCAGCTGAGATTTCACGGAAAAAGGACATTGCAGCTGTTGCTCCTGCAATATCGATGAAACTGATAGCTCCTGTAGAGAAATCTTCAGGTGTTTTGCCATTGGAAACACAGGTTCCATGGGGAATTAAAGCTGTCGGGGCTGATACTTCGCCATTTGATGGCGAGGGAGTGATAGTGGCTGTCCTTGATACGGGTATAGATACGACACATCCTGCTTTTAACGGGATAGATATTGTTCGTCATAATTTTACTACCGAAAGTGATGATGATATTAACGGGCATGGGACTCATTGTGTAGGCACCATTTTAGGGAGGAATGTCAAAGGGGTCAGGATAGGTGTAGCTCCCGGTGTTAAAAAAGCCGTTATCGGAAAAATTTTGGGAGAAGGAGGAGGAAGCAGTGATGTTGTACTGGCCGGAATTGAATGGGCATTGCAACAGGGTGCAAATGTTATTTCAATGTCTCTTGGAATTGATTTTCCGGGTTATGTGGCTTATCTTGAAAAACAGGGTGTTCCTATAGATATTGCCACTTCATTTGCACTGGAAGGATACAGGGCAAATATTCTCCTTTTTGAGCGTCTTGCTTCATTGATAAGGGTAAGGGGAGAATTCCTTCAACCTTGTTTGCTGATTGCTGCTGCGGGAAATGAAAGCCGCCGCGATAATAACCCTGATTACGTTATTGCTGTAAGTCCGCCGGCTGTTGCAGAAGGTGTCATTTCAGTTGCAGCATTACAAACTGAAACCGGAGGATTTTCAATAGCATCTTTCTCAAATACCGGTGCCAGAGTGTCTGCTCCCGGGGTTAGTATAATATCAGCCAGAAAAGGAGGAGGACTTACATCGATGAGTGGTACCAGTATGGCAACACCTCATGTGGCAGGTGTTGCGGCGCTCTGGATTCAGAAACTGAAAACAACAAATACTTTTAGCGGAACTCGGCTGGCAGATAAACTGATGGGGTCTGCTACATTTAAAGGAATGAAAGACGGATTCCTGCCGGAGGATATCGGTTCAGGTATAATACAGGCTCCTCAAAGCTGATCTTGAAATTATTCACTGAGAATAAGGCCGGTCTTCCTTATTGGAATGTGCACTGTCTCCGAAATCCCAAATAGCAGATTTCACTTGCAGACAGTTGTCATTTAAGCAAAATGTCAGAGGGGGAGTCTGTGTTATCTGATCCAAAACCGTCTCCGGGAGGGAAGAAAGGTGCGGTAAAAGCTGCATATCATGGTTCATAATGATCTGGCAGGTGAGGATAGGGTAAAATCAGTTTGAAATCAGTTTTTTATTCTGAGGCAATTTTTTAATTTTAGAGCATCGGAGTCCTTTCAGATATCGGGATGACGGTATCAGATTATCCATTTTATTAATTTTCCTGAAACTGACAAATTATGAAACCAAAAACCAGCTTTGTACTCGGACTGATGATGTTCCTTCAATACTATATCTGGGGCTCATGGTATGTAACAATGGGAACATTTATGACCAAATTCCTGGGCTCCACTGGTATACAGATAGGCGCAGCTTATTCTGCATTAGCAATAGCAACAATGATTTCTCCTTTTTTCATTGGAATGGTTGCTGACAGGTATTTTGCCGCTCAAAAAGTAATGGGAGTTTTGCATCTCATTGGAGGAGTTTTGCTTTTCCTTGCTGCCAGGGTGACTTCAAACAGTACATTTTACTGGGTGATCCTTCTTTATTCACTTGCCTACATGCCAACGATCGGATTGTCAAACAGTGTAGCATTCAGGCAGATGAGTGATCCCGGAAAGCAGTTTCCCCTCGTAAGGGTTTTTGGTACTGTTGGATGGGTTATTGCCGGCTTTATGATTGCTTTGCTGGGAGTTGAGCAGACATCTGGTACCTTCAATATGGCTGCAGTGGTTTCGATAGGCCTTGGAATATTCAGTTTCGTTCTTCCTGACACACCTCCTCCGGCAAAGACAAGCACATCGGCTAAATCAATACTTGGATTTGATGCATTTGTGTTATTCCGCGACAAACCTTATTTGATCTTTTTTATAGCAGCAATCTTTGTATGTATTCCTCTTTCATTCTATTTTGGATTTGCCAATCTTTTCCTCAATCAGGCCGGGATGGAAAATGCTGCAGGAAAGATGGTAATGGGTCAAATTTCCGAAGCATTGTTTATTCTCGCAATTCCTTTCCTCTTTAACAGAATAGGTGTAAAGAATATGCTTTTAATCGGAATGTCAGCCTGGATAGCCAGATACTTATGTTTTGCATTCGGTGATATTGGCCCGAATGTATGGATGCTTTATACAGGAATTATATTGCACGGTATCTGTTATGATTTCTTCTTTGTAACTGGTTATATGTACACCGAGAAAAAATCAAACGAAAAGATCAAAAGTGCATCACAGGGATTATTCACTTTTGTTACTTACGGACTCGGAATGTTTATAGGTACATGGTTCTCTGGTTTTGTTACCAACTATTATTCAGTTGATCAGGTTTATCAGTGGCAGAAGATATGGTTTATTCCAGCATATATAGCAGTTGCTGTTCTTATATGTTTCATTTTCTTCTTTAAGGAGAAAAGAGAGATTGATGTTGCCCGGTAAACGGTGTGCAGCGCGTAAGATTATAATTCCGGAACCCATGAACATGAATCCTGAGCCTGCCAATATTTAAGGTTCTTTACTGTATTATTTCCCGGGGATAATAAATGTGAAGGTGGTACCTTTGTGTGGTTCGGATGTGACAGATACTGATATTTTATGAAAATCGGCGATCGTTTTTGCAATTGCAAGACCTATGCCTGTTCCTTCGCCACTTTCTTTGTTTCTCATGCTGAACCGTGAAAAAAGCAACTTTTTCTGTTCTGAACTGAGCCCCTTACCTGTATCTGCTATATTGATCAGGCAACCATTGTTGAACAAGTGACTTTCAATGATTATCCTGCCTCCTGAAGGAGTGTTCTTTACTGAGTTATTAATCACATTGAAAAACATCGAAAAAACAAGCGGACGGTTTGCTTTTTCAATTATATAGTCGTCATTTGTTTCAAGTCTGACAAGTATGTCTTTGTCCTCAGCCAGAGGATCAATTTCTTTAGCTATTTCTTCCAGTATCTCTTTTATGGAGAATGAATCTTCACGGAGGAACTGATGACTTTCAATTTTAGCGATCATCAGTAAGGAATTTACAAGACTTTGAAGCCTGTGAAGCGTGTTGAGCGATTCTTCAATTTTTGCTTCTGCATCATGGCTTAACTCTTTCCTGAGAAGAATATTTTCAAGCTTGCTCCTCAGTACCGAAACAGGTGTAAGTAGTTCATGTGAAATATTAACTGTGATTTCTTTTTCCTTCCTGAAGAGCTGATTTATGTTCTTCATAAGCTCAATCAAGGCATTATCGAGTGCAACAAAATCAGAAGTATTTGTATTTACGGGTGTCATGTCAAAAAGTGAAGGATCCGAAATAAGCTTCAACTTGTTCTTTATTCTCTCAAGAGGATCAAGTATCATTCTGGTGTATTGAAAATCAGCCAGAAAGGTGATTAGTATTATAAAAATGAGGAATAACAGCATTACATGC
Source organism: uncultured Rikenellaceae bacterium (assembly GCA_964587405.1). Lineage (GTDB taxonomy): Bacteria > Bacteroidota > Bacteroidia > Bacteroidales > VadinHA17 > LD21. Next base: position 4,152 of record CAZPMM010000039.1, on the reverse strand, counting down.
CTTATGTTGTTTTCGGTGACATTTATACTTTGCAGACTTTTTCCGACTTCGAGCAGATATTTCTGTCCATCGGCATCGAAAGTATATTTCAGAACCCTGTATTCAATTTCCTCACCTTCGATAAGCCTTGGAGTAACTTCTATATGGTTCTGATCTTCAGGCATGTCAAATAATTCCAGACTTACATATTCTTCTTTAAGTATGTTATAACTCCCGAATGTTCCTGTTGTGTCCGAATTTATAAAAGGTTCTATACCAAATCCGGATATCAGTGATATCATTTGTTCTCTTTTCTGGATGAGATCATTATCAGCCTGTCTCAGATTTATCCTTTTGATAATATAAGGCATAAGTATGAGGAAAAGTGCCGTGAAGGCAAGTTTTGAAAGAATATTGAAAAGTGAAAGTTTGTACTTAAGTCTCATCACCAGGCAGAAGTTGTATTTGTCATGGAATTGTAATCCTGTATCCCACGCCTCTTACGGTTTCCAGCCATGGGGCAGGGGAATGAATATTCAATTTCTTCCTCAGGTTTTTAATGTGAACATCAATAAAATTACTGTCATATTGATCATCAAGGATATTTCCCCATATATGTTCATAAAGCTGTTGGCGTGTAAGTACTTTCCCCTGGTTGAGAACAAGATATTGCAGCAGATCATACTCTTTTTTGGTAAGGTCCACTTCAGTATCGCAACAGACTACTTTCCGTGATTGTATTTTCATTACGAAGTTACCAAGGCTGATATCAGAAGTAGTAATATTGAATTTTCTTCTGGCTACCGCATTTATTCGTGATAATAATTCTATAAGTGCAAATGGTTTTGCCAGATAGTCATCAGCTCCGAGGTCGAGTCCTTTCACCTTATCTTCCACAGAGCCGCGTGCGGTAATTATTATGAATGATGCTTCACTGTTATATTGCTTTGCTTCTTTTATAAGATTTAGTCCGTCAATATCAGGAAGTCCAAGGTCGAGAAGTATGAAGTCGTAAAGGTTAACGGCAATTTTTTCCGAAGCCTCTCTGCCGGTAAAAACAGTTTCACACAGAAAATTTTCCGATCTGAGAAATTCGGCCATTTCTTCTGCCAGGCTTTTTTCATCTTCTACGATCAATATATTCATAATATCGGATCAAAAGATTTTGAAATATGTATTTAACATGAAATAAAATCCTTCCGGTCTTCCATTTTCAGAGTAGTCAGATAAAGGTATAATATATCCCGGTTCCGCTTCCAGTATAAATTTGCCGGCATTAAGAGAAACTGGTAATCCAAAATCTGCTTCCATTAAACTGAATGATCTGGAGATTGTTGTGACCGGTTTGGACTGCCCGAATTTACCTCCTTTTTTATATGGAGGAGAAACAGCAACAACCTTACCTTCAGTTGTTTCTATTTTCGTTATACTCCCGGATAAGATTGTGAAATAAGGATCAAATGAAAAGGAAATCTTTTTTCGTGTATACTCTCTGGTCTCAAAATACCTCGAATTACTGAGTTGGAGATATCCGTTGTTTTCGTCTGCCATAAGTATTCCTCCGGATATCTTTGTATAAAGGATTTTCCAGTCAAATCCCAATGTAAGATCTGCATAAGTGAAGCTGTTGAACAGAGTATTCTCCAGAGAAGAAGCCACCTGGTATCTTGAAATTCCTGTTGAGATATCAAACCATGAATTGAAAACATGAATGTAATTCAGACTTCCTGTATGGAAGGCAAGGAAGGGTGAGATATCCTGAAGATGTACTGTTGAGACGGATGCAAATAATTCGGAATTTAAACCATAAGTCAGAGAAGTATAACCATATGGTTGATTCCCGGAAATTGTTGAACCCATGTAAATAAAGTTGCTGCCATACCCGAGACTTGTGAAAAGGGCATGCTTTGACACTGAAGTATCAGAATTCTGCTTAATGTTTAATGAATCTGGCCGGCTGGTTTGTGAAAAGGTATAAACAGGAAAGATGAACAGGATGATACACAGAAATGTAATACTAACTATCTTATAATGCCTGCTCATCTGTTCATTTAAGAAATTAATTTCCTCCTTTTTTACCAGCTCCTCCTGGTTTCCCGACACCTTTGGGAATACCTGATCCTGACGGTCTGGTTATATTTGGACGTGCACCTTTTGATTTACTGAAATCAGGGCGTGCACTTTTTACCTGTTTTACATTCTGAACAGGAGCTTTTACCTGGCTTTTAGCTTTCTGGCCTGAAGCATTCTGGTTTTGGCTTTGTCCCTGAAGCTGCTTCTGGTTCTGTAAATTTTCTTTCACTGAAATATTGTTCACAGTCATAGTTGCAGAATGTGGTTTTACTGTATCAGCCTGTGCTCCGCAAAAAAAGCCTGTCACTGCCAATAATGCCGTTGATAACACAACTTTAAAAAAATTCTTCATTTTACCCTTCGTTTTTTCCCGCCTTTACGGATCATCTTTTCGTATTCTTAACATATTCAGTCGCAAAGCTAAAAGTCAAAGATGAAGATTAAATGAACAATTAATGATATAATTTGAGTTTTCAGACAGATAGCTTATTTTTACCGTAAAAATACGAAAAATGATAGTAACCTGTGTTTATATTCATGTAAAACCTGAATCGGTTGCAGATTTTATTAAAGCCTGTGAAGAAAATCATCGTGAATCAATAAAAGAACCTGGCAATTTCAGGTTTGATTTTATAAGGCAGGCTGATGATCCTTTCAGATTTATGTTTTATGAAGCCTATGAATCGGAAGCAGATGTGGAAGCACATAAGAAGACAGCACATTATATCAGGTGGAGGGACAGGGTGAATGATATGATGGCAGAGCCACGTAAGGGAGTGAGGTACAACATTTTACAACCAGCGGGGCGGAAATAATGATTAAATCATTCCTGTTCAGCAGGCTTCCGCTGATAATTTTCGGAAACGGAAAGTTCAGCGAACTTCCCGCATTGTTAAGAAGCTTTGGGAAAAAGGTACTGATAATTACTGGTTATTCCTCGTTCAGGGGTATTCCTGGTTGGCTCATGTTAACAGAGTCACTTGAAAAAGAGGGATTTGAACTGAGAAAGCTGGCAATTGCAGGTGAGCCATCCGACCTGATTATAGACGATGCAGTCACATCTTACAGGAAGGATCCGCCCGATTTGATTATATCTGTGGGAGGGGGAAGCTCGTTGGATGCAGGAAAGGCAATTTCGGCCATGTTAACTGTTGAAGGAAGTATTAAGGATTATCTTGAAGGAGTTGGATTCAGGGAACATCCTGGTACAAAGATCCCCTTCATAGCGGTGCCGACGACTTCCGGTACAGGCAGTGAAGCAACAAAGAACGCGGTAATATCGCGGATCGGCAAAGATGGTTTTAAAAAGTCGCTGCGTCATGAGAATTTTGTTCCTGACATTGCACTGGCAGATCCTGAATTAACCATTTCGTGTCCGCCTGAAATAACAGCTGCGTCAGGAATGGACTGTTTTACCCAACTGACTGAAGCTTATCTTTCGACAAAATCTAATAAGTATACAGATGCCCTTGCTTTGGAAGGACTTAAAGCAGTTAAATCATCATTATTAAATGCTTACAGGAACGGAAATGATGTCATTGCAAGATCGGGAATGACTTTTGCCGCACTTACATCAGGTATCTGCCTGGCAAATGCCGGCCTTGGAGTTGTTCACGGATTTGCATCTTCTGCCGGAGGCTTGTTTGATGTTCCTCACGGGATAATCTGCGGAACCCTGATGGCTGAATCCAACAAGATGACTGTGAAAAGATTAAGGGAGAAATCAGAATATCAACCATATCTCAATAAGTATCTCACACTTGCAAAGATCTTTCTCAATGATCTTTCTGGTAAGAATGATGACCGGCTGATTGATGAGTTTATTGAATATCTTCATGAACTGACAGCAGACCTGAACCTCCCGGGACTCAGAAAAGCCGGTATCAGTGAAGACAGACTACAGGAAATTGCAGTGTTAACCGAATCCAAAAATAATCCGGTAAAACTCGGAACAGAAGATCTTCTGGAGATACTGCATAAAAGATATTTTTGAAACATCCTCTACGGAACTTCGGTACCTTCTCTGTAAGTTTCTGGAAAAAAATCAAAAGACATATACGGGTAAAACAAGGAAAAACAATGAGTTATATAGAATTCCTT
>CAZPMM010000038.1:0-9682 GCA_964587405.1 uncultured Rikenellaceae bacterium | reverse complement strand
CGGACTGGGAAATAAAGGTGTCTCCTACAATCTTGGGGGAAGAGGTTCGCAGAAACTTCCGTTTCCTGACTATAATAATCAGGTTGAAGGAAAAGTTGTAGTTGAAGTATTCGTCGACAGATCAGGAAAAGTAACCCGTGCAATATCGGGTGTGAGAGGTTCAAACACTCTTGATGAATACCTTCTGAGGGTAGCAAAAGAAGCCGCACTTAGAACACAATTCGATCCCAAACCGGATGCCCCTGAAATCCAGAAGGGAACCATTACCTATAACTTTATACTGAATTAAGCATCCGTTCACCGCGCTGAAAACATCTCCAGCGTTATACTATCAGAGTATTAATGGATTAGATTATATTTTGTTTCCTCAGGACATACAAAAACAGGATCAATACGCAAACAGAGGAAAAGGTTTCATCATTTGAATCACCTTCTTGCCTGTTTTTGCAATAGCAGACTCATCATCAATATTCGAAATAACCTCGTCGATCAGTTGAACTATAAGTGGCATATGTTCCTCAGTCATACCCCTCGTTGTAATTGCTGGTGTTCCTACCCTGAGGCCTGATGTAAGAAATGGAGACCTCGAATCAAAAGGCACCATATTCTTATTCACTGTAATATGAGCTTTCACAAGTGAGTTTTCAGCTTTTTTCCCTGATACTTCAGGAAATCTGGTTCTCAGATCAATAAGCATAAGATGATTGTCTGTTCCACCGGAGACCACCTTATACCCTTTTTCTGTAAAACAAGCGGCCATTACCGAAGCATTTTTTTTAACCTTTTTCTGGTATTCTTTGAAGGCAGGCTCAAGAGCTTCACCAAAGGATACAGCTTTTGAAGCTATTATATGTTCAAGCGGACCACCCTGTATGCCAGGGAAAACCGCTGAATTAAGAAGCGATGACATCATTTTTATCTCACCTTTCTGTGTTGTTATGCCCCAGGGGTTAACAAAATCCTTACCCATCAGAATTATACCACCCCGCGGGCCTCTGAGTGTTTTATGAGTTGTAGATGTAACTATATGTGCATATTTCAGAGGATTCTTAAGCAGTCCAGCAGCAATAAGTCCTGCAGGATGAGCCATATCGACAATAAAAATGGCACCGATTTTATCGGCAATTCCTCTCATTCTTTCATAATCCCATTCGCGGGAATATGCCGAAGCACCTCCTATTATCATTTTAGGTTTCTCTTTTAATGCCACCTCTTCCATCATGTCATAATCGACACATCCCGTGTCTTCTTTTACTCCGTAAAAGACAGGACGGTAAAGTATACCTGATGAATTGACTGGTGATCCATGGGACAAGTGTCCTCCATGAGCCAGATTGAGTCCCATAAATGTATCTCCCGGTTTCAGGACAGCCATGAAAACAGCCATATTAGCCTGGGCCCCTGAATGAGGCTGAACATTTGCATATTCCGCGTCGAACAACCTGCACAATCTGTCGATTGCAATCTGTTCTGCCTCATCAACTATCTCGCAACCGCCGTAATACCTGTAACCGGGATATCCTTCGGCATATTTGTTGGTAAGAACCGATCCCATGGCCTCAAGAACCTGGTCACTGACAAAATTTTCCGATGCTATCAATTCAATACCATTTAGCTGACGCTGTTTTTCTCTCCCAATAATATCAAAAAGCAATTTATCTTTATTCATAGTTCTGTTTAATATATTAATCTTCTGAAAACTCTACCAATAATTCACGATATGTGGAAAATATCCTGGATTTGGATATAAATCCTGCATAATAACCATTATCAAGGACAGGAAGATTCCATGCACCTGTTTTCCTGAATGTCTCCATTACTGTTTCAATATTCTCCTTTTTATCAATATATGACGGAGGTATTGTCATAAGATCCTTTACATATGTATTATCATACAATCCGGTATTAAACATAATTTCTCTCACATCTTCAAGTAACACAACACCTTCAAGTATGTTATAATCATCCACTACAGGAAAAAGATTTCGTTTGGATTTTGATATCGCTTTTACAAGATTCCGTAGAGTATCAGTCGGTTTCACTTTGATAAGATCAAGTTCAATGTCTTTTTTCCAGTCCATCATTGTCATTACCGCTTTATCCTTGTCATGTGTAATTAGTTCACCCCTCTCCGCAAGCTGAATATGGTAGATTGAATGTGATTCAAAACTTCTAACCGTTATGTATGCCACAGTGGAAGTTATAATCAGCGGAATCAGCAAATCGTATCCGCCTGTTATTTCAGCAATGAGGAATATTGAGGTAAGGGGTGCATGCATCACACCAGCCATCACTCCCGCCATTCCTACCAGGACAAACCTGTTGTCCGGCAGGTTTACATTGAATATTTTATTAAGAACTTCAGAAAAAAGAAATCCGTTGATACCTCCAATGAATAAAGTAGGAGCAAAAATACCACCAACACCACCTCCCCCGTTTGTAAAACTTGATGCAAATACCTTCAGGAGGACAAGGCATAGCATAAAAAGTGCAGTAACAAGGAAATTATCTTGAAAACCTCCGATAAGGGTATCTCCGAATACAGCATTTGTGTCACCTTTCAGAAAATGCATTATGGTATCATATCCCTCACCATAGAAAGGCGGAAAAAGAAAGATCAGTATTCCCAGTATTCCTCCTCCTATCAACAGTCGTACAAAATCATTCTTCATCTTCTCAAACCGGTTTTCGATATACAGTGTTGTTTTTGAAAAAAATAAAGACAGTGCCCCTGAGCCAATTCCCAGAAGAAGATACCATGGAATGTTATTTAAATTGAAAGCTTCAGTAACCGAGAATGAAAACAGGACATCATCTCCCATCAGGAAGTATGTTGTTGTAGCAGCTGTAACAGAAGAGATCAACAGAGGAACAATTGACGACATAGTAAGGTCGAGCATCAGTATCTCTATTGTAAAAACAATACCGGCTATAGGTGCATTGAAAATTCCGGCAATTGCCCCGGCTGCCCCACAACCTATCAGCAGTGTTATGCTTCTGTAGCTTAGTTTGAAAAAACTGCCGATTGTGGAACCAATGGACGAACCCGTAAGTACTACCGGCGCTTCGGCACCCACCGATCCTCCAAAACCAATAGTTATAGTGGATGCAACTACCGATGTCCATGTATTATGTGCTTTCAGCAGGCTTTTCTTACGTGAAATTGCATAAAGAACACGACTGACACCATGACCAATCTTATCCCTGACAATATATTTCACAAAGAGGAGTGAGATTAACATCCCGATAAGAGGAAACGCAAGATAAAGATAATTCCCTGTTCCCATCCTGACACCTTTCGAAATGATCAGGTGAGTGTAGTGTATCCCGTTTTTCAGTACTATGGCAGCCAAAGCACTGAGTAAACCAACAACCAGGCTCAGTATGTATATAAGGTTTACCTTCTCGGTCTCTTCTGCTTCAGGATGAAATATCTTTCTTAAAAACTTGCTTTTTAACATAATTATGCAAATATAAAAACATTACTAAAGCTTCTATATTTTCAATAATAAAACTCACCAATCCTGAGAGGTAATATATATAGTAATTTGTCTTAAACCGGCTCTGAAAGAGCCTGATACAAATAATCCTATGTTCCACTGGGGGTGAACAACCAACCATCACACTCCAGCTCTGAATGAGCTGAATATGTATATATTACAATTCTTAAACTCTTGCAGGATTTGGGAACATAGGCTAGTTTTTATCCCCCAGTTTCAATCTAATCTTTATATCCAACTATTTAATCAAGAACTGGCCTGGTGTTTACTGCGATAACCTAATTTTTCGATTTTATAGAGATCATTTGACATTGATTCCAATCATTTGACATTGATTCCAATCAATTGGCATTGGCTTCAATCAATTGCCGTTGGCTTTCAGTCAATTGCCGTTGGCTTCAGCCAACGGTCTGAGTGTCAAGTCCTTCCCCGGGCTTTAGCCCAATTTTATTTTCCCCTGAAAAAACAATATTTTTATAAAATACTCGCTTAATTTCCTTATTATGTCATTTGTCAGAATCCTGGTTCATACAGTATGGACCACAAAAAACAGATTTCCTTATCTGAATGACACTATCAGAGATGAGGTAATTCAACTATCAGAAACCAGGTCATTCATCAGAGGAAGACTTCTTTTGAAGATGAAATTGATCTAATGATACGAGAGTGTGGATTTGAAAGATGCAGGACTAAAGTCCCCATGGGAAGAGAGGCATCTCTGATTCGTTGGCTGAAGCCAACGGCCATTAAGCCAGAAGCACTTGATCTATAAGCAATTGAACCTACGATGTAAATTACTCCACTAAAAATCCCTTAAATCACCGGATAATATAAAAGATGTGTAATTAGAGTTACACCCGGGATTATTTATATTCACAACCGCTCAGCGGTTTCTTACCTTAAACATCTTGTCTATAAAAAGACTATGTTCCGAATTCTCTGAAAGCAGAAAACATTACCTATGCTTCTCCGTTTTTTAAGTAAGTTTGTCTGGTATAAGCCAACACAACTTATTAAGTAATGCCAGTTCAAAAGAGTAAATGATTAATTTTCGGCATATAATTTTTCTGGTTTTTTTAGCAAATATTTCCATGGCAGGTGGGCAAATTGATTCAATTCCTCCCGAACCACCAACATTCAATAAGGTTACTATTAATGAGTTAACTGGCAAGGTTGATTTATCCTGGTCAAAAAGTCCTTCACCTGACGCAGTGGGATATATAGTTTATTACTATTACTATGACCCTCAATATCAGGGAGGCGGCTATTCTGCAGAATTTATTGATACAATATGGGGCGCTTCAAATGGGTATCATTCAATTTCAAGACCTTACACTTCATTTAGAAGCGAATCATACGTCATCTCTGCATTCGATTTTTCAGGAAGGGGAGCTGGCAAGTTTTCAAACTCCCTGAGTACGATATTTTTACAATCAACTTTAGATACATGTAATAATAGAATAAAGCTAACCTGGAATAAATATTCTTCTATGCCAGACTCAGTACTATCCTATTCAATTTTTCAATCAGTTGATGGGAATCCTTTTACTGAAATTATGAATAATCTAAAAGACACCAGCTTTTTCTATAGAGAATTTGTCAATGATCATAACTATTGCTTTATTATCAAAGCAATTTTAAAAAGCGGTGAATTATCGGTATCAAATAAATCCTGTATCCTGACAAAAATGCAACGACCTCCTCAATGGATCAATGCTGATTACGCGAGTATTGGAGATGATAATAAAGTACACTTATCTTTCACTATTGATCCTCAGTCTGAGATCAACTCATTCAGACTTGAAAGAAAAACTAAAGGAACAGCGGATTTTCAGACACTGAAGGAGTTTAGATCATTAAAAACCTCTCTTTCCTATACTGACAATGAAGCGGACAGTAAAGAAATTTACTATTACCGGCTTGCTGCAATTAACAGCTGCGGAATCCCGGTACTATATTCCAATATTGCTTCGAACATAGTATTGTCGGTAAGTTTAACGGATAACAAGCTTGAAATGAAGTGGAACTCATACAGAAACTGGTCAGGCGCCGTTGGAACATACATTCTTTACATCAAAAAAGGTGAAGAATATACTGAATTATCGGGAATAGCACCGCCTGATACGATATATTCAGTCAGTTATCAGGATATTATGTATGATGTGTACGGAGAAACGATCTGTCTTATGGTAAAAGCCTTTGAGCTATCGAATCCTTACGGATTGACAGGAGAAAGTTCATCAGCAGCAGTATGCATACCTGTTTCCGAGAAAATAACGGTTCCGGATTTATTTATACCTGAAGGTGGTACTATAAAAGAAATTAACAGGTATTTCAAACCTGTATTGTCATTCACTCCCGGAGAATATCACCTTCAGATAACTGATCTCCGGCGCAGGATCGTATTTGAAACACGCGATTTCCTGGAAAGATGGGATGGGAGATTTAATGGTGAACTAATGCCGGAAGGAGTGTATCTCTGGATATTGAGACTAAGTACCCCATCGGGGAATTCAGTGTTTAAAACCGGAACTGTAACACTGATAATTAACAGACCGTAAATTCATAATTCTCTCATTTGTAATTCACACTTTTTATTGAATGAATAAAGTTATATTTGTAATCTCTTGAGAAAGCACCGAATGAATTTATGGGGAAGAAGGATTTTTTTGATGAAGAGGATAAAAACCGTATTCAGGCTGAATATGATTCACTTGTAAACAATCTGCTTAGATGTAATAATCAGGAAGACAGGGAGCTGATTGATAAAGCATTTAAAATAGCAAATGAAGCTCACTGGAATATGCGGCGAAAATCAGGAGATCCCTACATTATACATCCGATAGCCGTTGCTAAAATCGTAAATCAGGAAATAGGGCTTGGTGCCATATCAATAGCGACTGCACTTCTTCATGATGTTGTTGAAGATACCGATTATACCCTCGACGAAGTAAAAAAGAATTTTAATCCCAAAATTACTTCTCTTATTGACGGTCTTACAAAGATTTCCGGAACATATAACAAACCGACATCATCCTCAATGCAGGCAGAGAATTTCAGAAAGATGCTGCTTACACTTTCGGATGATATGAGGGTTATTCTCATTAAGATAGCTGACCGTCTTCATAATATGCGAACTCTCGATTCAATGCCGGAGCATAAGAAAATGAAGATAGCAGGTGAGACAATATTCCTGTATGCTCCTCTTGCCCAGCGTTTGGGACTTTTTTCAATCAAGAGTGAACTGGAAGACCTCAGCTTTAAATTTCGGCAACCACAGATATACGAAGAAATAGCCTCGAAGCTCAAGCATAGTGAAAAAAAATATTATACACTTATAAATAAATTCTCACTTCCAATAATCGAACAATTAACAGCAGCCGGATACAATTTTGACATAAACGGTAGGCCAAAATCAATCTTCTCTATCTGGAAAAAGATGCAGGCCAAAAATATTCCCTTCGAAGAGATTTATGATGTACTGGCTGTAAGAATTGTATTCGATCCTATTCCTGAAATTTCGGAAAAGACACAATGCTGGAATATTTATTCCATCATTACAGATACGTATCTGCCAAAGCCCGACAGGCTTCGTGATTGGATCAGCCGGCCCAAACCAAATGGATATGAGGCACTCCACCTGACAGTAATGGGTTCTGAGGGAAAATGGGTTGAAGTCCAGATCAGAAGCAGAAGAATGGATGAAATAGCTGAAAGAGGTTATGCTGCCCACTGGAAATATAAAGGAGATGCATCTCAGGAGACAGAGATGGACAAGTGGATCAAAAAGATACGTGTTATGCTTGAGAATCCTCTTGAGGATCCTATAGAATTCCTCGATGAATTCAAGATGAACCTCTTTTCATCTGAGATAATGGTATTCACTCCAAAAGGGACCCTTGTGAGCCTTCCGAAAGGTGCATCAGCTCTGGATTTTGCATATGAGATCCACTCTGAGATCGGAAATAAGGCAATTGGTGCAAAAATCAATTACAAACTCCTGCCGCTGAATACAACACTTATGAGCGGTGACCAGGTTGAGATAATCACATCTGATATAGCTAAACCTGAAAAAGAATGGCTTTCATATGTAAGGACAGCCAGAGCAAAGGAAGGTATAAAGGATTCTTTAAGAACAGAAACAATAAGCAGGATACAGAAGGGAATGGAAATTCTTGAGAAAAAACTCAGTGAACTCGGAGTTTCCCCAAATGCAGAAATACTTAAAAAGCTCATATCAGCATATGACGTATCCAATAAGGATGAACTCTACGCCGGGATTGAACTGGGTTTGATCAATATTGAGAATATCAAAAAAATATTACGCAAAACAGAGTCAAAAAGCATAATTAAATACTGGGGTCTGAAGTTTATCGGAGGGAAAAAAGATCAGAAAGAGACAGCTTCACCTCCAAGGAAAATAGACACAAGTGCACCCTTCCTTCTGAGAGAGGATGTTGAAAGCGCCGAACAATCCTATGAAATAGCAGATTGCTGCAAACCTATACCGGGAGATGATGTGACCGGTTACAGATCGCCTAAAGGCGCCATTGTAATTCATAAACCAACCTGCCCGGCTGCCATCAGATTAAGTTCAAACGAAGGAAACAGAATCATAGCCGTAAAATGGGCTATTCATAAACTGGTATCTTTTCTTGCAAGAATAAGTATTACAGGTATTGACAGGATCGGGCTCGTAAATGATATTACCAATATCATATCATATGAACTGAAAGTCAATATGACAAATATTAATTTCCGTGTTAACAATGGTATATTCGAAGGCAATATTGACTTGTTTGTACATCATACAAAAGACCTTAATAACCTTATTCTCAAAATCTCAAATATAAAGGGTATTGAAAGTGTAAAACGGGTTGAAAATTTCTCACAATAAACAGCCCCCCAGTCCTGTACAATTGTTTCTTTCCAATAAATACATATTTTTGTCATTATTTTAAATTAGACCAAATATGATTAGTGATGATATCAGAAATACTGTAAAAAAAATTTTCACTGAATATCTGAAAAAGAAAAAGCACAGAAAAACTCCAGAGAGATTTGCAATTCTGGATGAGATATATTCCAGGGAAGGACATTTCGATATAGAATCACTTTATATTTCAATGAAGAACAAGAAGTACAGGGTAAGCAGGGCTACATTATATAATACTATTGAACTGCTTTTTGACTGTAATCTTGTTGTAAGGCACCAGCTCGGAAAGAACATTTCGCAGTTTGAAAGAGCTTATCAATGTGGTCAACATGATCATCTCATTGATCTTGAAACGGAAAAAATAATTGAATTCTGTGATCCAAGAATTGATGAAATAATAAAGACGGCCTGCGAATTAAACAATTTCAGGCCGTCACACCATTTATTATATATTTATGGCAATCTGAAAGACCGGGAAAAGGAATCTGGTTAGATACACATTGTATTAACTGTCAGAATGCAAAACCCAGGTTGAATCCAACTTTTGCGCTTAGACCTTCCAATTTGAATAACTCTTCCGGGTCTTCTTCTCCTTGAGAACTTTTAACTTTTGAGTCGCCGTAAAAGCCTCCTAAAAATATTTCCAGAACAAGCCCTTTTTCAAAAATCCACTGCCGTCCAAAGGATAATCCTCCTCCCAAATTACTCAATGTACCTTTCTTTTCATAGTTTTAACAATCAGCCAGCAGTTATTAACAAAATTCAATCGGAATTATAATAACTTGAATTATTTTGTAAATTCGAAACCGCTTTTAAAATTCTGATATAATTTATAATATGAATACAGACATATTGTTAGGTCTTCAATGGGGAGATGAAGGAAAGGGTAAAATAGTGGACGTTATCAGTCCGGATTACGATTTAATAGCACGTTTCCAGGGTGGCCCCAATGCCGGTCATTCTCTTGAATTCAATGGAAGAAAGCATATATTGCACCTGATACCTTCAGGAATATTTCATTCTGAAAAAATAAATATTATAGGGAACGGTGTTGTCATTGATCCGGTCGTATTTAAAAAAGAAATTGACAACCTGGGCATTCCGTTTGATGATTTGGTAAAAAGACTTTTCATTTCATCCAGAGCGAATCTTATATTACCCGGACACAGGATACTGGATGCTGCTTATGAATACAATAAAGGAAATAGAAAGATCGGATCGACACTTAAGGGTATTGGTCCGGCTT
>CAZPMM010000037.1:0-9865 GCA_964587405.1 uncultured Rikenellaceae bacterium | reverse complement strand
TGGTATGGAAATCCTTGGCAAAGAAGTCGCTGCCAGAAATTCTGAATTTTTCCCTGTCGGTCTTGATATAGCCTGTACTGATTGCCAGAATGAAGTTGTGATGAATATTCTTAACAGATATGGCAGAATAGATCTGCTCGTCAATAATGCAGGGGTCTCACCACTCAAACGAAATGACCTTCTCGAGATGACGGAAGAGAGCTATGAGAGAGTAATGAACATTAATCTTAAGGGCCCTGTGTTTTTTGCTCAGAGAATTGCCAGGGAAATGATTTATCTTTATCAGCAAATTTCTGATTATAAACCTGTTATTGTTTTTATCTCATCTATTTCATCATCACGAACATCCGTTAACAGAGCTGAATATTGCATATCCAAAGCAGGCTTAAGCATGGCTGCTTCAGTATTTGCCGACAGACTTGCTGGTGATAATATCAGGGTATTTGAAATTCGCCCGGGAATTGTCAAAACGGATATGACCGCAAAAGTTAAAGATACATACGATAAGCTGATAGCTGACGGAATGGTACCGCAGAAACGATGGGGCTATCCGGAAGATATTGGCAAAGCAGTGGCATCGCTTGCCCGCGGTGACTGGGACTTCTCCACAGGCGCAATATTTGATATCAGCGGTGGCCTGAATATCTCCCGTTTATAAACATTACAATCATGCTCAGTCAAGACTGAGTGCGGATACAGAGAAGACAGTATTTAACTGACTGGGGGAAAAATTTTGGGGCAGCATACAGGCACTATTCAGGTTAAAAATGGCCGGCTCAGCCGGGATGATACTAAATCCTTCATTTTTATCGGGGAACTGCGATAATTTCAGTGTCGCCGGAAACAGCTTCAGGGTTTAATACTCTGAAGCTGTAATTATTTTCATCAAGGAAGTTTTCGGTAAAATCCCTGCACTCTTTCCCATGAGTTGCCACAAGCATTACGGGTCTGGCAGAAGAGATAATATCCTTAAGGTTTGAAAGAACTTCCCTTTCCCCTCCTTCGACATCAATTTTAATAAAATCCGGAACCGGGAGAAAGCCATCATTTACCATCCTTCCTATTGAAAGTTGTCTGACCTGAAGATTTCCTTCACTGGTCACAAAACCTGTGGCTGAACCATGGTTGTCGTCGAAACAGACCATCCCGTCGGTTCCACCGGCTGCAGCTTCATAAAGAGTAACATTACAGAATTTATTTATTTCCATGTGCTGCCTGAAGAATTTTATGTTCATAGGTCTCGGCTCGAATGCATAAATGTGACCTGAACCCTTGTTTACTTCGGCAGCTATTAAAGAATAGTAACCTATATGGGCTCCGATATCGAATAATATACTTCCCTTCCTGAAATGTTCAAGAAAAGCATTTGTTTTATACTGCTCATAATTACCTCTTATAAACTTATAACCTGAAGCAATGCTCCATTTTTTCCCTTTTAACGGACCCGATCTTATTTTTACGTACACTCCTCTGAATAGTAATTTCAAGGTGTGTTTTGGTTTCATCACAGATTATTCATAAAATTGGAGTCAAAAGTAACAAATTTATATTTTCCGGAAATAGTTTTTCTTTTATTGAAAATTCCTAAAAGCCTTGGAAAAACCATAAATCATAGTAATCTTGTATAAGTAAGAATTATTAAACCCATGACAAATGATACTATAATGAAAACTGACAGGCAAAAGCTTGTTACTCAAGGTTATATGATCCCCTTTATGCTGATTACCAGTCTCTTCTTCCTCTGGGGATTTGCACATGGATGCCTCGATGTGCTGAACAAGCATTTTCAGGAATTATTGAACATGTCGAAAGCGAAGTCGGCTCTGGTTCAATTCGTATTTTATGGTGGATATTTTCTTATGGCTGTACCTGCCGGTTTGCTGATGCACCGTTTCGGTTACAAGAAAGGAATTATTTTTGGTTTGTCACTTTTCTGTGCCGGAGCATTTCTGATGCTTCCAGCAACTTTCATCCAGACATTCAGTAGTTTCCTGGCCTGTCTTTTCATAATAGCATGCGGTCTTACCTGCCTGGAAACTGCTGCAAATCCTTATACCACGGTGCTTGGTCCACCTTCGAGTGCAGAACGGCGAATAAATTTTTCGCAATCGTTTAACGGTTTAGGCTGGATAGCAGGACCATTGATCGGAGGTCTGCTGATTTTTTCAGATAACACCGGAGAGAACAAATTTTCTTCCATTGCTCTCCCTTATATGCTGATCGGAACCCTGGTTCTTTTTATTGTCATTCTTTTCTGGAGGGTTACTCTCCCGGAAATAAAGGAGGAATCACACTCATCAAGTAATGAAGCTTCTGATAATGATATAACTTGGAGAAATCTTTTACGTCATAAACATTTTATTTTTGCTGTTGTTGCACTGTTTTTATATGTCGCTGCCCAGACAGGTATCAACAGTTTTTTTATCAATTATGTAACTGAAGAGATGCCGGCAATAAGTAATCAAGCTGCATCCAGGATTCTTGCTTTCGGAGGAATGGGACTTTTCTGGCTTGGCCGGTTTACAGGGAGCACTCTTTTCATGAGGATCGTCAAACCAAACATACTGCTTGCAATTTATGCATTTATGAATGTCATTACAATGAGTCTGGTGGTTGCCGGACTTGGATGGGTTTCAGTTGTTGCTCTGTTCACAACCTATTTCTTTATGTCAATAATGTTTCCGACAATCTTTGCTCTTGGTATTAAGGATCTTGGCCCGCTTACAAAGAAAGGATCTTCTCTGCTGGTAATGTCAATAGCCGGTGGAGCAATCATACCACTGATTATGGGACGGATTGCTGATATATCAACCATGGCTGTCGGATTTATTGTACCACTTATTTGTTTTGTATTCATTTTTTATTTCGGACTTGACGGGTATAAAGTTAGGATTGCTGATAAATAAATATTAAAAATGAAAATCAGAATTCTTTTATCTGCATTGCTGTTGGTTTCAATGGTTTTGTCATGTACAGAAAAAGATAAAGTATTCCTGTTTTCCTATTTCAAAGGCAATGGAGAAGATGGACTTCATCTTGCATACAGTACAGACGGATATAATTTCAAAGCCCTTAACAATGACAAATCATTTCTGACCCCTGAGGTTGGTGTATCAAAGCTTATGCGTGATCCATGCATTATAAGAACTGACAATGGAACCTTCCATATGGTCTGGACTGCTGGATGGACAGAAAGAGGAATAGGTTATGCATCGTCGGAGGACCTTATAAACTGGTCGAGACAGAAGTACTTCACTGTAATGGAAAAAGAAACTTCGGCACGCAATACATGGGCTCCGGAAATTTTTTATGATAAAAGGAATAAACAGTTCCTTATCTTTTGGTCAACAACCATCCCCGGCAGATTTCCTGATACGGAAAAAGCAGGCGATTCGGGTTATAACCACAGGATCTATTACGTAACAACAAAGGATTTAATCAATCTCTCTGAAACAAAACTGTTTTATGATCATGGCTTCAATGTAATTGATGCCACAATTGCCAGGGACAGAAATAAATATATAATGTTCCTTAAAGATGAAACAAGGTATCCTCCTCAAAAGAATATAAGGAAAGCTACTTCCACAGACCTCTACGGACCATATTCACCACCATCCGACCCTATAACAGGTAATTACTGGGCAGAAGGCCCCACTACCACCAGAATAGGGGAAAAATGGATAGTCTATTTCGATAAATATGTAGATAATAAAATGGGAGCTGTAATGTCGATGGATCTCATTAGTTGGACCGACATTTCTGAAAAAATTACCTTCCCTGAAAATGCCAGGCACGGGACAATATTCAAAGCTGACAAAAAAATCCTTGAAAAACTCCTGAAAGTTGGAAAGTAATTCATAGTTCTGCTTAAATTGTGTTTTTATAACACCTTAGCTTCTGTAAACAAATTGACTGATATACCAAAGAAGAACCCAAGAATTTCATTTGTTTCATCCGGACATTATCCGTATGACGATCGTATTTTTTATCACCAGGGCAGAACATTGGTGGAAAATGGATTTCTGGTTCAAATCATCTCAGGCAAAATAAATCTCAATAGTTATGATTCCGGAATAAGTCTCAACTGCTTTGAAGGATTTTCGGTTCCCAAAAGAGAAAAAATAAAGAAATTTATTGAAAGAATCAGGCAATTTAATCCTGATGTAATAATATGTTCCGAGCCGCTTCCGGTACTGGCTGCCGGATTATTCAAACGCAGGGCAGAAAAACAGATCAGGATAATTTATGACATTACAGAGTGGTATCCTTCAAAGAAAAATCTCATTAATAAAAAAGGAATTCCTAAATATTTAACTTTCTTAAAGCTTCTTCTTCTCAATTTACTAACTTCATTCATAACAGATGCTTTTATCTTTGGAGAATATTACAAAAGCAGGCCATACAGATTTCTGTTCCCGCTTAAACCATTCATTTATTCAACCTATTACCCCGGGCTGAATTATATTGAATACAGGACTCCTAGGCTTTTACCCGGAAAATTAAGACTGTCTTATTCCGGAAAAATAAGCAGGGAAAAAGGATTCATAAATTTTATCAATGTTATCAACAGGTTATCAAGCATTTGCAAGAGTCTTAAGATTAATGTAAAAATAACAGGCTGGTTTGAATCGGATGAGGACAAAAAAGAATGTGAAATCTTCCTGCAAAACAAAAATACCAATATTAATTTCACTATTGAAGATAAACAAAAATTTATCGAATATGTTAACCATTTATATGAAACTGACATATTTATTGATCTGAGGGAAGATGATCATGAAAATCAGTATTGTCTTCCCATAAGACTATTCTGTTATGTAGCATCGGGAAGACCCGTAATTTTTTCTGACCTTAAGGCAATCCGAAAAGAAGTTAAAACTGAGAAATTCGGATTTCTTGTTAAACCGCGGCAAACTGAAGTGATAGTCCGGCTGATCATGAGATATCTTGAAAATGATGCTTTATACTACAACCATTGCCACGATGCCCGTATTCTGGCTGAAACAGAATATAACTGGGAAAACATCCGGTCAGAATTTGTAAAATTTATTGGCCAGACGGATAAATAATCATGAAATATTATGCATTCTCTTTTTCATAAAACTGATCTTGAAACTTATTATCATGCGAAGTATTGGTACAGGATTAGTATCTTATATTAATGCCCTTCTTTGATAAATCATTTGATCTGGATGGTGTATGAATTGCTATGTAAATTCCTGTATGCTTTATTCGGTTTACCCCTGGATTTATTTTCGCAGAGAAGTAAAAAGTTATAATTTTAAAATCTGAATCACTTTAACTATGAGAAAACATATAATTCTTTTTGCCATTTTGATTGAATACCTCCTGGCAGGTGACCTTAATGCATGTACAACATTTATTATTTCAGGAAGATATACTCCCGACGGGAAGCCAATACTTTATAAGCACCGCGATACAGGGAATACTGATAATGCTCTTGCCATTTTCAACGACGGTAAATACACTTATGTGGGATTACTTAACGCTGATGATATGTGGAACAGCGAATTATGGGGAGGCTATAATTCGGCAGGTTTTGCAATAATGAATTCAGTTGCATATAACAAGAATATTGGAGATACAACAAAGTTCAGTGGTCAGGAAGGAAGGATCATGAAGCTTGCCCTTCAAAACTGTGCAACAATCGATGAATTTGAAAAGCTTCTGGAAAATTTGCCAAAACCTTTGGGTGTAGATACCAATTTCGGGGTCATAGATGCTTTTGGCGGAGCAGCATATTTTGAAACAGGACATTACAGCTTCAGCAAATTAGATGCCAACGATCCGGCAGCAGCTCCGTATGGTTATCTTATCCGTACAAATCATTCCTTTACCGGACCAATTGATAAAGGCCATGGGTATATAAGATATTCCACAGCCAATGAAGCACTTTACATGGCAGTGGCGATGAAGAGATATGACCCTCAATATCTTATCTCCAATATCTCACGTAATCTTTATCATTCTCTCACCGGGACAAATCTAAGGAATGAACTTCCCGGTGACAGCCAGAAAGAAAAACTTGTGAATTTTGAGGATTTCATTCCGAGGAACTCCTCTGCATCAGCTATATGTATAGCAGGTGTAAAAGCAGGAGAAGATCCCTCGGCAACAATCATGTGGACATTGACAGGTTTTCCGCTTTCAACAGTTGTTGTGCCGGTATGGCTGACTGAAGGAAAAAATCTCCCTTATGTTGTCAGTATGAAAACTGATTTACATTCACCTTTATGCGATGCTGCATTAATATTGAAAGATAAATGCTTTCCCGTTAAACGCGGATCTGGACTTAAGTACCTGAACCTGTCAGCACTGATGAACAGGGATAATAACGGGATATTGCAACTTCTCGAACCGGTTGAAAATGAAATATACAGAAGAGCCGGCCGGTTGATCGCATCTACAGCAGGGAAAAAGCCCGGAGAAAAGGAGATTTTAAATTTTTACAAATGGCTTGATGAATATATACCCGCATCATACAAATCGTTGTTTGACATTGAGATCCAGTAATGCATTGACCCTGTATCAGAATATCAGAATGCCGTTATAACACCTGCATTTACTTTACCGTATGATATATCTCCGAAACGCTTAGTGAATTCTGCCACTACTCTCATGTTTCGTCGCAGAAGATAACCACAATGAAAGGTCGCTGAACTGTAATCCAGACTGTTATAATCAGATTCAACAAGGTTCAGAAGACCTGTGAAATACCATTTGCTCATATCTCCACGGGGAGCATAAATGATTTCGGCAAAGCCTCCCTGTGTCTTTATACCTGTTAAGGTTCCTCCTGATAATCCATCAAAAATATGAGAGTCTGATCGCCATAGATATTGAATTCCAAGAATCAGTTTCTCATCAAGATTTATGACAACATCAGGCCCATACATTTTAATATTATTTGTAACATCGGAATGAACAGCATTAGGGTCAGACAATAATTCTTTTCCGGTATAAATAAAAAAACCTGCACTGACTTTATCCCCTATTGCCTGATTTACCCTGAACATAAAGTTTTTATACTTGTCTTTATCAAAAAGATAATTACCGTCAGCTTCACCTATTCCGTTTCCGTTAATTATTTCTCCTGTAAAAGCAGTTCCGGTGCTGAAATCTTTTTCTACAATAATACCACGGTCATATTTAAGATTAGCTGTCGAATTACCGGGAGATACGCTGTATATTTTATAAGGTTCGAGCGTGTATCTTAATTCACCTTTGAACAATGGATCCGATACTGCAAACTGGCCCAGATACAGATTAACCCCTGACCCCATAACATCATGATACATCAGGAATGCATCTTCAATTCCGGCGATAGTACCTCTTTCGTTAAAAAAGAAATAGAAATAATAAGAAAGCTTATCGGAAAGTTCACCACCGGAAAGTATCTTAAGGATAAAAGGAGAACCGAAATCGGCAGTACCCTGATTCCCGAAATTATATGAAGCGAAGGCATCCATTCTCATTGCGACGGGAAACTCTCTGAAAAGAGAAAGCTGGTCATCACCTGTTTCGATGAAATGACGCGGAGATTCATAATCGGTCATTCTGAATCCTTTTCCTGCAAATTCCTCACCAAATCCCTTCAGTCGCGGAAGCGCAGGGGAATGGCATACCTGACAGCTTATATGGTATTTTCGAGCGAAAGACGGGATTGCGTATGTTTTAACGGGAACAAATAAAACTAGGATGAAAGTTAAAATAGTTAAAATTGAAATATGCTTTTTCATAGTCTGGATTTTTTTGTGTTTAATACCTGATTAAGGCAGAATTTGTACAACAGTACTGTGCTCGTTTACAAGCTTTATTTCTGATTCATCTTCCGGTACTTTAAGAAAATCGGCAACAGGTTTCACAAGTAGCTGGTAATTAAGTGTTGCTGTTACTTTCATTTCTCCCGGGGCAGTATTATAAGGCAGTTGGAATGTGAATTGTTCAGTTTTTGTCTCACGTGGTCCAATTCTGTAATCAACACCCAGTTTAGCTGTATTCCACTGCAGTATTGTCATTCTTCCTTCCGGATCGAGGAAAGGCATTCTGAATATCCTGTTCCCGGCAGGAATACCATCTCTCTGTACCCCTTTGAAATCAGGCAGGCCAAGCGGAACTCCCATATCCTGATATGCAAGATAATCGCCCGATATGGTATACTCCTCCCCTTCAAAACCTTTCTTATCCACATTGAGATGATATTTATTTCCCTTCGCATCTGTTGCCTCAACATGCAGCCATACAATCCTGTCTTCAACCGACCCTGTGGGAAACTTATGTCCTGTCTTCTGGTTAAACAATGAAACAGTGAAAACAATTTTCTCACCAGGTTCTGCCTCCCGTATATCTGGTTCAATCCTCAATTCTATTGTACCCCTCACTTTCCCCGGATCATGAGCTCCATGGAAAAGATGTAACCGTGCATCATTATAGGGTTTTGTCATAAGTGCATTCAGATAAGGCCCTCCTTTAGGCATATGACAATCCTGGCATCTTACATTCTCTTTCGAATACGGCCCTTCTTTCCATTCGAGCTGTGTACTTTTTACCCAGATATCAAAAGGATTTTTTTCATTATGACAGTTACCACATAACTCAGTAGATGTAAAATAATCGGTGGTCACTATTTTATGAGCCGGTGATTCAACCGCCGGTTCCCTGTAGGAATATTTTGTCCTGCCGGGTTTTATGAGAAAACTGAAATTTGCCGGAGGATCACTTGTTGAAGCCTGCATAAGATGACAGACTTCGCAGGAAACTGATTCATTTGCCATACTTTTTTCAGCAGGCCTTGGCGGAGGAAATTGTTTTGAACCCATAAAACCCAGAGGAGTATGACATCCGTTACATCCGTCAACTGCTTCTTTCAGCTCTGACTTAACCTCTGCATGAGGTACTGCAAGATTAAAATATTCAATCTCATCCCAGTGATGGGTATAAGCCTGCGACATCATTGCCTGTGACCATTGTTCATAAATCCCCGGGTGACATGACCGGCATTTCTTTGCCATTTCAAAATCCTTGTAAGAGTATTTGCTCTTGAGATTTTCCTGAACAGAGATTATTTTTACAGTAAAACCTGCCAGAAGAAAAATTATAATTACAAAAGGTAATATAAGAATTATTTTTCCGTCTCTGATTTTCCTCTTCATGACGATATGAATTTTTAGACTATTAAGAAAACTAAAATTTCTATTGTTTTACTGAAAAATGATAAAAATCATCTATTTAAAGAAATGTATTTTTATGAACTTTATGAAGAATTCATAATCAGCCGGCAAGGCACCATGTCCTTCGGCATGCATGAAATAACCCAGATCATTCATTTGATTTATTGATTCAGCAGGATTTCCCGGAATAATATCACAGTAACAATTTAGCGGATTCCTTTTTGCAAATCTCTGTTTCACATGGAAAAAACCTTTAAATATTTACATAAAATCAATATCTTTATCGATATTCTTAAGTGACTAAGACAATTCTGTAATTAACAAATATCATGAAACAAAACGCCAGGCAATTATTTCTGATAATCTTTTTAATGGCATTACTTATCCCCTCAGCCTTAACACAGGAATTGCCTGATGATTTTGTTGAACCCATGAGAGAATTTTCCCTTATGCCTTTCTGGTTCTGGAACGACACCCTTAAAGATGAAGAAATAATAAGGCAGATTGCCGACTTTGAAGCACATGGTGTATACGGATTTGTCATACATCCGCGCATCGGATTGCCTCATACGGTAGAATGGCTGGGTCCTCATATGATCCATGCAATGGATGTAGCGATTAAGGAAGCTGCCTGCCGTAAAATGCACGTGATACTTTACGATGAGGGAATGTAT